>NZ_JBFMHW010000026.1:0-83631 GCF_040754745.1 Pseudomonas sp. SB113 | reverse complement strand
CCCCAAGCAGATCATTTGTGCTGCGATGCGCAAGCTGCTGCATTTTGTTTACGCCGTGCTCAAGTCGGGCCAGCCTTATGACCCGAATTTTGCTCTTGTCCGGTGAGGTTCAAGACGGTATCTACGCAATATCACATTCAGATGCCCCTCCCACAGGGGATCCTCACATGACATAGATTCAGGCCAACCCGGACTCCACCAGCAGCGCCTCGAGCCCCATCAAATCCGGCACCTTCGCCACCAGCTCGCCCACCTGCACCGCTGCCAGTTCCAATGGGCACAGCGGCACGTCCACATAGCTCAACTCGCTGTCGAGCTTGTACGACCGAGGAATCCCCTGGATCACCAACGCAATAAACTTCAACGTCGGCCGCCCGCCCAGCGCATTCAACACCACGATCCGTGAGCGTTCGCCGGTCACGCTGGCCTCGCCGCACACCGCTTCAAAGCTGATCAACGGTATTTGCCGATCCCGCCACGTCACTTGCCGCAAATACCACGGCGGTGCATCGCTGGCCGGTTCGCCGCGTTGGAAGTCGATCAACTCGGCGATGGCGACGTTGGGCAGTACCAGGTGGCGGTCGGCCAGGGGCAGGAGCAGGCCGGTGAGTTGGCTGGTGCGGTGGTCAAGCACGGGATTTGCTCCAGTAGGCGATGCTTTCGAGCAGCACCGATTCCTGGTACGGCTTGCCCAGATAGTCGTTGACGCCGATGGCCATGGCGCGGTCGCGGTGTTTCTGGCCGGTGCGGGAGGTGATCATGATGATCGGCAGGCGCATCAGCCGGGGGTCGTTGCGCACCTGGATGGCCACTTCGAAGCCGTCCATGCGCGGCATTTCGATGTCGAGCAGCATCAGGTCGGGCGTATGTTCCTCGAGCACGGCAAGGGCGTCGATGCCGTCTTTGGCGGTGAGTACGTTCATGCCGTTGCGCTCCAGCAGGCGGCTGGTGACTTTGCGCACGGTGACCGAGTCGTCCACCACCAGCACCAGCAGCGGGCGCTTTTTCAGCGGGTCGTTGAGGATCAACGGAGCATCCACCGGCTGCGCCGGCAAGGCCGGTTGCCGGGCGCGGATATGCGCGAGCAAGTCGATAATCAACACCACGCGCCCATCCCCCAGGATGGTCGCGCCGGATAACCCCTGCACCCCGGAAAACTGCGGGCCCAGGCCCTTGACCACAATCTCCCGGGTGCCGGCCATGGCGTCCACATGCACCGCTACGCGGCGCTCATTGCACTGCACCAACAGCACCGGCACGGGTTGATATTGGCCCAGTAATTTCGGGCGGCCGACGGTGTGCAGCAGGTCGCCCAGGTAGAACAGCTCGTAACGCTGGCCGGCATATTCGTAGCACGGCGGCTCCTGCTGATAATGCCCCGCCAACTCATGGGGCAGCACGCGCACCAGGCCTTCGACGGTGTTAAGCGGAATCGCGTATTGGTCGTCTGCGCATTGCACCATCAGTGCGCGGTTGACCGAGACGGTAAACGGCAGGCGAATACGAAAATGCACGCCCACCCCCGACGTCGACTCAATGAACATCGAGCCACCCAGCTGGCGCACTTCTTCATGCACCACGTCCATGCCCACGCCACGCCCGGAAATCTGGGTGATTTTTTCCGCCGTGGAAAATCCCGGCTGCAGGATGAACTGCAATACGTCGCGGTCGCTGATCTCCTGATCGGGGGCAAGCAGCCCGCGCTTGATCGCTTTGCGCCGCACCGCGTCAAGGGGCACGCCAGCGCCGTCATCACGAATGTCGAAAACGATATCGCCGCCTTCGTGGGTCAGGTCCAGGGTGATGCGGCCCTTCTCCGGCTTGCCGGCCAGCAGCCGTGCATCGCGGGACTCCAGGCCATGGTCGACGGCGTTGCGCAGCATGTGTTCCAGCGGCGCCGCCATGCGCTCCAGCACATTGCGGTCCATCTCACCCTCGGCATTGCCGACGATGAATTCCACGTCCTTGCCCAACTCGCCCGCCACTTGGCGCACGATGCGTTTGAGGCGCGGCAGCATGCGCTCAAAAGGCACCATGCGCGTGCGCATCAGGCCTTCCTGCAACTCGGTGTTGATGCGCGCCTGTTGCTGCAACAGGTCATGGGCATCCTCGTTGCGGCGGTCGAGGGTGTCCTTGAGGTCAAGCAGGTCGGAGGCCGACTCCGACAGCGCCCGCGACAGTTGCTGCAACTGCGAATGACGGTCCATTTCCAGCGGGTCGAACTCTTCATAGCCCAAGCGTTCGGCCTCGGCCTGTTGACGACTGAGAATGCGCCCCTGGGTTTCGCTGTCGAGGCGCCGCAGTTGGTCGCGCATGCGCTCGATAGTGGTTTCCACCTCATGCAGGGCAATGCGCGCGTCGTTGACTTGCTGCTCGATACGGCCACGGAAGATCGAGGTCTCGCCGGCCAGGTTGACCAGGTCGTCCAGCAGGTCGGCGGAAATTTTCACCATGTCGGCGGCGGGGTCAACCACCGCTTCGGCCTTGCCTGCGGGCAACGCCACGGGCAGCACGGGTTCATCGCTGGGGTGTACCAGGCTTTTGATACGCTCGATAAGTTTGTCCACCGAGCCCACCGGCAACCCATCCGCCACGGCGTCGATCATCTGCGCCAGGCGGTCGTGGCAGCCTTGCAGCAACGCGAACAGTTCGGCGGACGGCGCGAGCAAGCCGGCGGACAGCCCTTCGTAGAGAAATTCCAGTTCATGGGCCAGGTCACCAATCGGCCCGATCTCGACCATGCGTGCGCCGCCCTTGAGGGTGTGCAGGTCGCGCAGCAGGGTTTCCACTTCCTGGCGATTGTTCGGCTCGGCCTGCCAGCGCAGCAAGGCGCTGCCGGAGCTGTCGAGAATGTCGGCGGCTTCTTCGAGGAAGATGTCCAGCAACTCCGGGTCGGTGCCCGGCGTCTCCGAAGGTGGGGCGGCCTGCGCAGCCGGCATGCCGCTCTGGCGTAGCGCGCGCAACCTGGCGACCAGCTCGGCGCTGTCGCTCAAGGGTTGATGGTGCTGCAGCTCCTCCAGTTGCAAGGCCAACCGCTCATGGCTGGCCATCAGCACTTGAGACAGCTCGCTGGAGTAGCTGTAGCGGCGATCCACCAGGCCTTCGTACAAACACTCCAACTCATGCGCCAGGTCGCCCACCGGCCCGATGTCGGCCATGCGCGCGCCGCCCTTGAGGGTGTGCAGGTCGCGCTGCAGTGACGACAACGGCGCAGCACTCTCCGGATCCAGCAGCCAGCGCTTCAGGGATTGCCCCGCACTGTCGAGAATATCCACGGCTTCTTCGAGGAAGATCTCCACGAGCTCATCGTCGATCGCCGTTTCATGCTGCAGTTGCGCCGTGGCGGCGCCCAGTTCAGAGATGCTCAGGGCGCGGCTGCCGTCGCTTTTGATCAGGCCGGTGGCAGAAGGGTCCAGCGCATCGTCCAACAGTTCGCGCAGGGCATGTACGCGTGCCGGTGCCGGGATGATTTCCTGGCCGGCGGCCAATTGATCGAGCATGCTGATCAGCGCTTCATGGGCCTGTTCGGCCTCATGGAAAAACCGCTCGCTGACCGCCAGGCTGCTTTCTTCCACGGCGCCGTAGAGGTCGAGCAAGGCTTCGCAGAGTTCATCGATGGCGTGCAGGTCGGCGACGTGCGCGCCCTCCCCCAGCGTGGTCAATTCATCCAGCAGCGCGGTGAGTTCCTGGCGTTCGCCGGGGTGTTGTTGCCAGCGGCGCAGCAGGCTTTCGGCGTCGAGCAGAATGTCCATGCCCTGGGCCAGGAAGTTGGCGATCAGTTGCGGGTCGCGCTTGATACGCAGGCCCGTGTTGGGTGCGTCCAGCAGCGCGGCCAGTTGATGGTCAAGCAGCGCTTGGGTACGGCGGATCAAGTCATCCGCACCCTTGATCGGCACCAGGGGATCGCGGTCCAGTTGGCGCAACCCACGCTGGAACAGGCTTTCGGCTTCCAGCAGCAACTCGACTTCATCCAGGTCCAGCGGCAGGCGATGGGCCTTGTATTCGCGGGTCAGGTGATCCAGCGGGCGCACCAGCTCGGCGACGGGCAACACCCCAGCCATGTAGGCGCTGCCCTTGAGGGTGTGCAGGGCGCGTTGCAGTTCATCGCTGACTTGCAGCGGCACATGCTCGGCGGCCTGTTGCAGGAAGTGGTTGAGGCTGTCCAGATGGCTCTGGGCTTCGTTGCGGAAGATCTCCAGCAACATCGGATCGTAGGGTTCGGCGGCCGATACTGCGGCGCCGTTGGCCCAGGCGTGGGCACGGGCGGCCAGCGCGTCGACCTCATCGCGCTGGTGCTGGTCGCCCGTCGCGAAGTCGGCGATCAATTCCGGCAGCAGGGCCACGGCGTCATCCAGCACCTGTTGAATCTCGGGGCCGAGGGCCACGCTGCGCTCGAGTACACGGTTCAGCAGGTTTTCCACCGCCCAGGCCAGCTCCGCCAGCACCAGGGCGCGCACCATGCGGCCGCTGCCTTTCAAGGTGTGGAATGCGCGGCGCATTTCACCCTGGGCAATTTTGTCCGCGCTGTTGGGCAGGTGGCGGTGCAGTACCTCAAGGACTTCGTCGGTTTCTTCGAGGAAGACGTCGCGCAGTTCATCGTCGATGGGCGCTTCATCGGCCGGCGGCGGCAGCAGGCTACCCGGGCGCTGCAAGGCTGGTGGATTGAGGCGCGAAGTGGGGTTGGCCAGTGCGTCGAACTGCGACTGGCTGGGCGCAACCTCGCTCGACAGCGCGCCATCGGGGGCTGCCAGCGCCTGGCGCCAGGGTTTTTCGGCGGGCAGGTAGCCCAGCGCAGCCAGGCTTTGGGTGGCCAGTTCCAACACCCGTTCACCGGCTGCATCAGGGTCTTGGAGCATGCGTTCGAGGTAGTACTCCAGGCTGCTGATCACGTCAGCGAAATGCTCCAGTTGCACCGCCGACGGCGGGCTGTCGCTGGTCATCAACTGTTCGTCGACGTAATCGGTGCAACCACGCATCAGGCTTGCAGCGCGGGGCAAGGGGATCATCGCCAGCGCGCCGCGCACCTGGCTCAGCAGTTCGGGCAGGGATTCCAGGCGCTGACGGTCCCAATCGGCTTCGATACAGTCGATCACCAGCTCCTTGGCTTGCCGCAGGCACTGGCAGGATTCGCGGATGACCAACTGGTGAATCTGGGTCAGGTCGGTGGTGGGCAGGCGGCTTTCTTCACGGCCTTCCGGTTCGACGGTGCCGACCATTCCCGCCAGCGTGGCTTCCACATAGAGCAACGCCCCGGCAACGTCCATCAGCACCGCATCGTTGGGCTCGCGATGCCCCTGGGCCAGGCTCAATACCACGGCCAACTGGTCGATGATGACTTTGCGCGGCTGGCCAAACCCCAGCACCGCAAGGGTATCGGCAATCTGTCGCAGGGGCGCCAGCAGCGCGTCGAGGTCGCTCGTGTGTTGGCGGTCGCTGCGCACGAACAGGTCGAGGCGCTCTTTGACCCGTACCAACTCTTCACACAACGCTCCGAGCACTGAGCCCATGGCGTTACGATCCGGCCCGGCGAGGCGCGCACGTTCGGCATCCACCACCGCGCTGTCGGGCAAGGCCTCATCCAGGCTGTAGCGTTCTTTCAAACTCTGCATGCGCGGAGTCGGTCGAGTGACTTTGGCGACGTAAAACAACAGGCTCTTGAGCAATTCATCCGGTGCGGGCTGATTGATCCCACCGATGCCCTGTGCCAGCAGGCGCTTGAGCTGCTTGTCGCTGGCCTTGAGCAGGCTGCGCAGTGCCGGGCTGTTGGCGACCACGCCGGTGAGCATGCCCTCGACCAGCGCCGACGCCACTTGCCACAGCGGCAACAGCGGCGCGCCCTGGCACAGTGCTTCAAGGCGCGCGAACACCCGCGCCATGTCTTCCAGGTTGCTCGGGCCATGGTCTTCACGCAGCAGCCCGGCGAGGGCTTGTTGCAGCAGTTGGTGCCACTGGCGCAGTTGCTCCTGAACGTCGGCCGGCGCGCGTTGGGCCAGGGCGTCCTCGGGAAGCGGCGCAATCGACAGCAGTTGCGGACTGAACAAGCTGGTTTCCGACAGCAGGCTTTCACCGCGGGCACTGCGCAGGTCGTTGAGCAGCGGCAGCACCACCAGCGGTAAATCACGGCGGGCGCTGTGCACGCGGTCGAGATACAGAGGCAGTTGCCCCAGGGCCTGTTGCAGCAGGCGGATGCTTTCCTCGCGCTGGCTGACCTGCCCGGCCTGGAGCGCCAGGGCCAGTTCTTCGATCTCTTCGGCCAGCAGCGCCGCGCCGTAGAACTCGACCATTTGCAGCGCGCCATGCACCTGATGGATACCGGCCAGGCATTGGCTGATCACGCCATCGTCGTGGGTCTCGACAAACGCATCCAGCGCCGAACGGGCCTGTTTCAGGGTTTCGGCAATGTCGCCCTTGACCCACTCGAGGGCCACGTAGTCGTGCCGATCAACCATAACTGCTCCGCTTAGAATTCGTGGGTTGCTGGTGTTCTTGAAACAAATGGAGATCAAATGTGGGAGGGGCTTGCCCTCCCACATTTTGACTGCATTTCAATCCTCAACCTGTTTGGCCGCAGGCAAGGTGAACCCCGACACCGACCTGCGCAACTGGCTCGCCATCTTCGCCAAATTGCCGATGCTTTCAGCGGTGGCGGTGGAACCCGATGATGTCTGCGTGGTGATCTGCTGGATCACGTTCATGGTCAGGGAGATCTGCCCCGCCGATGAGGTCTGTTGCTGCGCCGCGTTGGAGATGCTCTGGATCAGCGCGGCCAGGGTTTTCGACACGCCTTCGATCTCTTCCAGTGCCACCCCGGCGTCCTGGGCCAGGCGTGCACCGCGCACCACTTCGGTGGTGGTCTGCTCCATGGAGATGACGGCTTCGTTGGTGTCGGCCTGGATCGCGCGCACCAGGGTTTCAATCTGCCGCGTGGCCGCCGATGAACGCTCGGCCAGCCGCTGCACTTCGTCGGCCACCACTGCAAAGCCGCGCCCGGCATCCCCGGCCATGCTCGCCTGGATCGCGGCGTTGAGGGCGAGGATGTTGGTCTGGTCGGCAATGTCGTCGATCAGGCTGACGATGTCGCCAATCTCCTGGGACGACTCGCCCAGGCGCTTGATGCGCTTGGCGGTGTCCTGGATCTGTTCGCGGATGTTGTCCATGCCGTGGATGGTGTTGTGCACCACCTCGTTGCCTTTGTTGGCGATTTCTACCGAACGTTCCGCCACCGCCGAGGATTCGGCCGCGTTGGCCGATACCTGGTCGATGGATTGGGCCATCTGGTTGATCGCGGTGGAGGCTTCGGCGATCTGCTGGGCCTGATGCTCGGAGGCCTGGGCCAGGTGCATGGCGGTGGCCTGGGTCTCTTGCACGGCACCCGCCACTTGCCCGGCGGTGAGGTTGATAGTGGCCACCAGATCGCGCAGTTGGTCCACGGAATAGTTGATGGAGTCGGCGATGGTGCCGGTGAAGTCTTCAGTCACCGAGGCGGTCACGGTGAGGTCGCCGTCGGCCAGGTCTTCGATTTCATCGAGCAGGCGCATGATCGCGTTCTGGTTGCGCTCGTTCTTCTCGGCGGTCTCGTGCAGTTGGCGGTTGGTTTCACGCACCATCACCAGGCCGATCAGGATGATCGAGGCCAGCGCCAGCAGGCCCAGCACATACCCGCCGATGGTGTCGAAGCTGCGTCCGCTGGCCAGGTTTTCAAACCCGCTGGCCAGGTGCGAGGCTTCATCGAGCAGGGTTTGCGACAGGTTGAAAATATTGCTCGCCGAGGCGCGGACCTGGAACAGCTGCGGCGAGGTTTCGAGGATTTCATCCACGGAGCCGGAGACAAACTCGAACAGTTCGGCGATTTCCGCCAGCCGCGCACGGGCATCGTGGTCCTCGACCTGGGTGATGCGCAGCCCAGGGTTGCCGTTGAGCATGCCATTGAGCACCTGCCCGAAGCGATTGGCGTCGCGGCCAAAGGTGTCGGCGGCCTGTACGGCGGTTTCATCGCCGGCCAGCACGGTGTTGACCGCACCCAGGATACGCTCGGCCAGCAGCGACTGACGCTGGGCCAAGGCCACTTGGCTGGCTGGCGCGCCGCGTTGCAGCAGGATGTCGACGACCTTCTCCGATTCCATCTGCAATTGCGGGACGGTTTCGGCGAGAGTCGCGGCCACTTGGTGCAGGGACAGCACGGTCTGTTCGCTGGCGAGGATCGCGTCGGTGTTTTTCAGCAGCGCTTCCCAGTCCGTCTGCACCGCGCGCATTTCGGCGCGGACCGCACTGGGCGCAGCGGGCAGGCCGGTTTCCGGGTCGCCTTTTTTCAGGTAACCCCAGCGCTGGGCAAAATCGTTGCGCGCTTCGCCCAACAGCTTGAATGCGGCGGCCTTGCCGGCGGCGGCCTCGGTAGCGTTCTTGGCGATACGCTGGGACAGCACGCGCAGTTCACCGGCGTGGCCGATGTACTGTTTGTCGTAGGTGGACTGGGTGTTGAGGTAAGCGAAGTTGGCGAACAGCAGCATGATGAACACGATCAGCGCGATAAACAGCACGATGATCTGTGAGCGGCTGCGTGAGCCGGCCTGGGGTTTGGGCGTGGTAACGGTGGTCATGCGGCGACATCCATGAAGCCAGGGGCCTGGGCCAGGGCGAAGGGGCTGAAGACCTGCCACAGCGGCTCGCCGTCGAATTGGCCCTGGATGAACGGCGCGCTGGGGCTGGCGTTCGCCAACAAGGCGTCTTGAGCAAAATGCTGCATCCCCACCACCTCATCTACCAGCAGCCCGACAAACAGATCGTTGTATTCCACCACCAGCACCCGCCGTTGCTTGCGCGCCTTGGACAGTTCAAGGCCAAGGAAGCCACCCAGGTCCATCACCGGCAGCAAACGCCCGCGCAGGTTAGCAACACCCTTGACCCAGGCCTTGACCCCGGGCATTAAAGTGCAGCGCGGCTCATGCAGGACTTCGGCGACTTCGCCCATGGGCGCGACATACCAATGCTGCCCCAGGCGAAAGCCAATCCCGCTCCAGCGTTGCAGGCGGGTTTCCTGGGACGGCAGGTCAGCGGCCAGCAGGCGGCAGCGACGGTCGATGTCCAGCAGCAACTCGAAGGCGGTTTGCGACTCGGTCATGATGGCGTGCCGTCAGCCGGCCAGCACCTTGTTCAGGGTGGCAATCAGGGTTTCCTCGTCCACAGGCTTGGTCAGGTAGTCCTTGGCACCCTGGCGCGCGCCCCAGATCTTGTCGGTTTCCTGATCCTTGGTGGTGATGATGATGATCGGGATGCCGTTGGTTTCCGGCTCCTTGGACAGCTGGCGAGTGGCCTGGAAGCCATTGAGGCCCGGCATCACGATGTCCATCAGCACTGCGTCAGGCTTTTCCTGGCGGGCCAGGGCCACGCCGTCCGCGCCGTTTTCAGCCTTGAGGACCTGGTGGCCGTGCTTTTCCAGCATGCCGGTCAGTTTGTACATTTCGGTCGGCGAATCGTCGACGATCAGAACACGTGCCATGGTTTTCCCCACTACATTGGTCGGCGCCGGCCCTTGTGAGGCGGCGTCAGTGTGCTTGTTCCACTGCGGCAAACCCAGGCACATAGGCCTTGATCGCACTCAGCAGTTCTTCCTTGCTGAAAGGCTTGGTCAAAAACTGATCGACACCCACGATGCGCCCCTTGGCCTTGTCGAACAGGCCGTCCTTGGAGGACAGCATGATCACCGGGATCGACTTGAACACCGGGTTGTTCTTCACCAGGGCGCAGGTCTGATAGCCATCCAGGCGCGGCATCATGATGTCGACAAAGATAATGTGCGGGTGATGATCCACAATCCGGGCCAGGGCATCGAAACCGTCGATGGCCGTGATGACATCGCAGCCCACGTTCTTCAACAGCGTCTCGGCGGTGCGGCGGATCGTTTTCGAATCGTCGATCACCATCACTCTCAAGGCGTTGGAATGCTGTTCCATATCTGCTCTACCATCGCCACAGCGAATCGGTTTTCGGTGTGTACTGCCTGATGTTGCACAGGATGAGCGCCGCAGGCCTTGGAACTCAAGGGCTGCTGCGTCGTGGCAGTCTTTTTAGCACAGTCTCGGGGTGCAATCTATCGAGGCACCCGCCCGGTGGTTTTTCCTTGACCCACAACAGCCGCAGCGCCACTCTGACGCCACTTTTATGCGCCCTAATTTGCTAGAGGAAATCCCCCCATGAGCGTTCGCGTCGGCATTGTCATGGACCCTATCGCCAGCATTTCCTATAAAAAGGACAGCTCGCTGGCCATGCTCCTGGCCGCCCAGGCCCGCGGCTGGACCCTGTTCTATATGGAGCAGCGCGACCTTTACCAGGGCGACGGCGAGGCCCGTGCACGCATGCGCCCGCTGCAGGTGTTTGCCAACCCCGAGAAGTGGTTCGAACTGCAAGACGAAATCGACAGCCCCCTGAGCGACCTCGACGTGATCCTGATGCGCAAGGACCCGCCGTTCGACATGGAGTTCGTCTATTCCACCTACCTGCTGGAGCAGGCCGAGCGTGCTGGCGTGCTGATCGTCAACAAGCCGCAAAGCCTGCGCGACTGCAATGAAAAGCTGTTCGCGACGCTGTTCCCGCAATGCACGCCGCCCACCGTGGTCAGCCGTCGTGCCGATGTGCTGCGTGAGTTTGCCGCCAAGCACGGCGATGTGATCCTCAAGCCGCTGGACGGCATGGGCGGCACCTCGATCTTCCGTCACCGCGCCGGTGACCCGAACCTGTCGGTGATCCTCGAAACCCTGACCGCCCTGGGCACCCAGCAGATCATGGGCCAGGCCTACCTGCCGGCGATCAAGGACGGCGACAAGCGCATCCTGATGATCGACGGCGAACCGGTGGATTACTGCCTGGCGCGTATCCCGGCAGCGGGCGAGACCCGTGGCAACCTGGCAGCCGGCGGTCGTGGCGAAGCGCGGCCGTTATCGGACAAGGACCGCTGGATCGCCAGCCAAGTTGGCCCGACCTTGCGGGAAAAGGGCCTGCTGTTTGTAGGCCTTGACGTAATCGGTGAAAACCTAACCGAAATCAATGTCACCAGCCCGACCTGTATTCGCGAGATCGACAACGCATTTGGCACGAACATCGGCGAAATGTTGATGGCGGCCATCGAGCGCAAGCTGCAAGCCAAGTGACATAGAACAGCCGGACACACACCAACATTGCGTTATCATGCGCGACCTGTGAAACACGCGATGTTGGTTTTCTTGTCATGACACTCCCGTCCGATCTGCCCCCCGAATTCTCCCACAGCGGCGTGCGCCCGGCTGATCGGCTCGGATTTACCCTGTTCCTGGCCGCGTTGATTCACCTGGCATTGATCCTCGGCGTGGGTTTCACCATGGTCGAGCCCAGGCAGATCACCAAGACCCTGGAAATCACCCTCGCCACGTTCAAGAGTGAAAAGAAGCCCGAGAAGGCCGATTTTCTTGCCCAGGACAACCAGCAGGGCAGCGGCACCCTGGACAAGAAGGCGATCCCCAAGACGACTGAAGTGGCGCCCTTCCAGGACAACAAGGTCAATAAGGTCACACCGCCGCCGGCGCCCAAGCCTGAAGTCAAACAGGCCACGCCCAAGCCGACGGTGACGACCGTCGCACCCAAACCGCAAAAAGCCCCGGTCCAGCGCGAGAAAACCAAGACCGAGCCGCAACCCGAGCCGGTGAAGCCGGCGCCAACGTTCGATAGCTCGACGCTGTCCGACGAAATTTCCAGCCTGGAAGCCGAACTGGCCCATGAACAACAGCTTTACGCCAAGCGCCCACGCATTTATCGCTTGAACGCGGCCTCGACCATGCGTGACAAGGGCGCCTGGTATAAGGACGAGTGGCGTAAGAAAGTCGAACGCATCGGTAACCTCAACTACCCGGAAGAGGCACGGCGCCAGCAGATTTACGGCAACTTGCGCCTATTGGTGTCGATCAACCGCGACGGTACGTTGTATGAAGTGCAGGTGCTGGAGTCCTCCGGCCAGCCGCTGCTGGACCAGGCCGCCCAACGCATCGTGCGCCTGGCCGCGCCCTTTGCCCCGTTTACCGGGGACTTGAACGATGTGGACCGCCTGGAAATCATCCGTACCTGGAAGTTTGCCAAGGGCGATCACCTCTCCAGCAACTGATCACACATGTCCTGCCCCAGGTAACTCCAGCTTGTCAGTTCGCCCCTCCAACGCCACACTAGCGGACATGAAAAATGTCAGCCCGACCTACCTCAAGCACCAATTCCTGATCGCCATGCCCCATATGGCCGACCCGAACTTTGCGCAGACCTTGACCTACATCGTCGAGCACACGGCCAATGGTGCCATGGGGTTGGTGGTGAACCGCCCGCAAGCGCTGAACCTGGCCGACATCCTTGAACAACTGCGCCCGGAGGTCGACCCACCGGCCCGCTGCCAGGGCGTACAGATCTACATCGGCGGGCCGGTGCAGACCGATCGCGGCTTTGTACTGCACCCGACCGGGCCGAAGTTCCAGGCCACGGTGGACCTGGACGGGGTCTCACTGTCCACCTCCCAGGACGTGTTGTTCGCCATCGCCGACGGCGTGGGCCCTGAGCAAAGCGTGATCACCCTGGGTTACGCCGGCTGGGAAGCCGGGCAGCTGGAAGCCGAATTGGCCAGCAATGCCTGGCTGACCTGCCCGTTCGATGCCGACATCCTGTTCAACACCGCCAGTGAACTGCGCCTGGAAGCCGCCGCGGCCAAGCTGCGGGTCAACCTCAGCCTGCTGACCAGCCAGGCGGGGCACGCCTGATGGCCTTGCGTCTGATCCTCGGCTTTGACTACGGCACCAAGCAGATCGGCGTAGCGGTCGGCCAGGTGATCACCGGCCAGGCCCGCGAGCTGTGCACCCTCAAGGCCCAGAACGGCATACCGGACTGGAACCAGGTCGAAGCCCTCATTAAAGAATGGAAGCCTGACGCCGTGGTGGTTGGCCTGCCCCTGAACATGGACGGCACCCCCAGCGACATGTGTCTGCGCGCCGAAAAGTTCGCCCGCCGTCTCAATGGCCGCTACAACCTGCCCTTCTATACCCATGATGAACGCCTGACCACCTTTGAAGCCAAGGGCGAGCGCCGCGACCGTGGCGGACAGAAAGGCAGCTACCGCGACAACCCGGTGGACGCCATTGCCGCCGCCTTGCTGTTGCAAGGCTGGCTGGACGAAAACACCGCTTTATTTGAATCCTGACTGACGCGGCTTGCCGCGTCTTCTTACGTTTGAGCCCGGACCTTGTCGTCGCCCCTGCCGCGCAAGGCCTTGAAGGAGTCACCATGAGCCTGCCGAACCCCGCCGAACTGATCCGCCAGATGGCGGTTAGCCTCAAGACGCACCTGGAACACCGTGGCATCAGCGAACCGCGCTTTATCGGTATTCGCACCGGCGGTGTGTGGGTCGCCCAGGCGTTGCTGGACGAACTGGGCAGCGACTCACCCTTGGGTACCCTGGACGTGTCCTTCTACCGCGACGACTTCAGCCAGAACGGCCTGCACCCACAAGTGCGCCCGTCCGCCCTGCCGTTCGAGATTGAGGGCCAGCACCTGGTGCTGATTGACGACGTGCTGATGAGCGGCCGTACCATCCGCGCCGCCATGAATGAATTGTTCGATTACGGACGCCCGGCCAGCATCACCCTGGTCTGCCTGCTGGACCTGGATGCTGGCGAACTGCCCATCAGCCCGGACGTGGTTGGCGCCACGCTGTCCCTTGAGGCCAGCCAGCGAGTAAAATTGTCCGGTCCCACGCCGCTCGAACTCGAACTGCAAGACCTTGCCCTTTAAACCGCCTTGTAAAGAGTCCCCGCGATGACGCCTCTAGATGCCAAGCGCCCGCTGCAGCTCAATGCTCAGGGCCAGCTGCAACACTTCTTGTCCCTCGACGGTTTGCCCCGCGAACTGCTCACCGAAATCCTCGACACCGCCGACTCGTTCCTCGAAGTTGGCGGCCGGGCGGTGAAGAAAGTCCCGCTGCTGCGCGGCAAGACCATTTGCAACGTGTTCTTCGAGAACTCCACCCGTACACGGACCACCTTCGAACTGGCGGCGCAACGGCTGTCGGCCGACGTGATCACGTTGAACGTGTCCACCTCGTCGGCCAGCAAGGGCGAGACCCTGCTCGACACCCTGCGCAACCTGGAAGCCATGGCCGCCGACATGTTCGTGGTGCGCCACGGTGACTCCGGTGCCGCGCACTTCATTGCCGAGCACGTGTGCCCGCAGGTGGCGATCATCAACGGCGGCGACGGCCGTCACGCCCACCCGACCCAGGGCATGCTCGACATGCTCACCATTCGTCGGCACAAGGGCAGCTTTGAAAACCTCTCGGTGGCCATCGTCGGCGACATCCTGCATTCGCGGGTGGCACGCTCGAACATGCTGGCCCTGAAAACCCTGGGCTGCCCGGACATCCGCGTGATAGCGCCGAAAACCCTGCTGCCCATCGGCGTCGAACAATACGGCGTGAAGGTCTACACCGACATGACCGAAGGCCTCAAGGGTGTAGACGTAGTGATCATGCTGCGCCTGCAGCGCGAACGCATGTCGGGTGGCCTGCTGCCGAGCGAAGGCGAGTTCTACCGCCTGTTCGGCCTGACCACCGCCCGCCTGGCCGGCGCCAAACCGGATGCCATCGTGATGCACCCGGGGCCGATCAACCGAGGCGTGGAGATTGAGTCGGCGGTGGCCGACGGCAACCAGTCGGTGATTCTCAACCAGGTCACGTATGGCATCGCCGTGCGCATGGCGGTGTTGTCCATGGCCATGAGCGGGCAAACCGCGCAACGTCAATTCGAGCAGGAGAAGGCCCAGTGAAGCTCAGCATTCTCGGCGCCCGAGTCATCGATCCGGCCAGTGGCCTGGATCACGTCACCGATCTTCATCTGGAAGCCGGCAAGATCATCGCCATCGGCGCCGCGCCCCGTGATTTCAGCCCCAGCGAGACCATCGATGCCAACGGCCTGGTGGCTGCCCCGGGCCTGGTGGATCTGAACGTCGCCCTGCGCGAGCCGGGCTACAGCCGCAAAGGCAATATCAACAGCGAGACCCGCGCGGCCGCAGCCGGTGGCGTCACCAGCCTGTGCTGCCCGCCGCACACCAAACCGGTGCTCGACACCTCGGCGGTGACTGAGCTGATCCTCGACCGCGCCCGTGAAGCCGGCAATTGCAAAGTGTTTCCCATCGGTGCCCTGAGCAAAGGCCTCGAAGGCGAACAACTCGCCGAACTGATTGCCCTGCGCGACGCCGGTTGCGTAGCGTTCGGCAACGGCCTGGAGAGTTTTCGCAGCACCCGTACCCTGTGCCGCGCCCTGGAATATGCGGCCACCTTCGATTTGACGGTGATCTTCCACTCCCAGGACCGCGACCTGGCCGAAGGCGGCCTGGCCCATGAAGGCGCCGTCGCCAGCTTCCTCGGCTTGCCAGGCATTCCAGAAACCGCTGAAACCGTAGCCCTGGCCCGTGACCTGTTGCTGGTTGAGCAAAGCGGCGTGCGCGCGCACTTCAGCCAGCTGACCAGCGCCCGGGGCGTGGCCCTGATCGCCCAGGCCCAGGCCCGTGGCCTGCCGGTGACGGCGGACGTGGCGCTGTATCAGTTGCTGTTGACGGATGAGGCGCTGATCGACTTCTCCAGCCTTTACCACGTGCAACCGCCGCTGCGCACACTGGCTGATCGTGACGGTTTGCGTGCGGCAGTGAAGTCGGGCGTGGTCTCGGCGATTTCCAGCCACCACCAGCCCCATGAGCGCGATGCCAAGCTGGCACCGTTCGGCGCCACAGAGCCAGGTATCAGCAGCGTTGAGCTGTTACTGCCACTGGCGATGACGTTGGTGGAAGACGGTTTGCTGGACCTGCCGACACTGCTGGCACGCCTGAGTGCAGGCCCGGCCGAGGCCTTGCGCCTGCCGGCTGGGAAACTGGCGGTAGGCGCGGCGGCAGACCTGGTGCTGTTTGACCCGGCCGGTTCCACAATTGCCGGGGAACACTGGCTGTCCAAGGGTGAAAACTGCCCGTTCATCGGCCATAGCCTGCCGGCGAGCGTGCGCTACACCTTGGTGGATGGGCGCATCAGCTACCAGGCTTGAAGGGCTCTAAAGCGGACACGGTCAATGTGGGAGGGGGCTTGCCCCCGATTGCAGTGGATCAGCTACAAATAAGCTGGCTGATCCACCGCTATCGGGAGCAAGTCGAACCGCCCCCTCCACATTTGAATCCTCACAACATTCAACGCCCGCCATTGCGCTCGGCATTGCGGATCGAAATCTGCGTATTCAACGTCCAGAAGTCATACAGCACCCCCACCAGGAACAAACCACCGGTCAGCAGGTAGATCAGGCCGGTGATCCATTTGCCCTGGTACATGCGGTGCACGCCGAACACCCCCAGAAACGCCAATAGAATCCACGCCACGTTGTATTCGATAGGGCCAGCGGTAAAGCGCAGGTCCGCTTCACGGTCCATGGCCGGAATCAGGAACAGGTCGATCAGCCAGCCGATCCCCAGTAAACCTAAGGTGAAAAACCAGATCGTGCCGGTCACTGGCTTGCCGTAATAGAAACGATGGGCACCGGTAAACCCGAAAATCCAGAGCAGGTAACCGATCACCTTGCTGTGGGTGTCTTGCTGCGGACCAACCTGTTGATAGGTGTTCATGGAGTACCTCATTTGCTTCGATAGATAAATTTTTTCACTTTCTTTGTGACTTTTTTACAGGCGCCCGACGTACGGCAAATGGTATCTTCCCTCCCCTGAAAGCCTTATGCCACCTGACTTGTGTAGGACAATTGCGGCGATTCGTCGCGTTTTTCCTGATTTTGACCCCAAGGTTCAGTCGACAAACGGCCTGAGAACGACACAAAAAGCTGTTATAAAGTTGCGCGCAAACCCATAAGAGCCACGCCTGATGCGACCATTTTTAAAGACATGGCTAACCATTTGCCTATTAATGCCACTGGCCGCCCACGCCACCAATCGTGAGCAACGACTTCCGAACGTCAACGGTTTCACCCCTAAAGTCCACAGCACGCCAAGTACTGCCAAATCGGCAAAGCCGACTGTCAGCCGCCCGACTCAATTGAGCAAGGCCCACGGTAAAGCAGTTCCCGGCCTCGTGGCAGTCAACACCAAGCAAAGCAGCACCGTCCTCAGCCGCGCCGTTAACGTGCTCGGTACACCTTATCGTTGGGGCGGCAGCAGCCCAAGTAAAGGGTTCGACTGCAGTGGCCTGGTGAAATATGCGTTTAACGACGTAGCCGCCGTGGATCTGCCGCGCACCTCCAACGCCATGGCCGCCGGTCACGGGCAGAAGGTTGAGCGCAAGGACCTGAAACCAGGTGACCTGCTGTTCTTCAAACTGAAGAGCCGCCAGGTGAACCACGTTGCCATCTACCTGGGCAACGACCGCTTCATCCACGCACCGCGCCGTGGCAAGTCGGTCAGTATCGACACGCTGAAAAAGCCGTTCTGGGACAAGAACTACGTGATTGCCAAGCGGGTTCTGCCGAAAGAGCAGAACACCTTGCGAGTCGTCCAGCGCTGATCTGAAGCTGGAATGCAGTAGTCAATGCGAGAGGGGGCTTGCTCCCGATAGCGGTGAATCAGTCAGCTTATCTGTACCTGACCCACTGCAATCGGGGGCAAGCCCCCTCCCACATTTGATTTTCGTGCCCGCAAGGCCTCATATGTCTGCCGGCACCCTCGCCTTCTCCCTTGCCTCTTCCCGGCTGATCACGCCCTCCGTGACCAACGCCTTCAAGCTCATATCCAATGTCTTCATGCCCAACGCGCCGCCGGTCTGAATCACCGAGACGATCTGCGCCACCTTGTCTTCGCGGATCAAGTTACGAATGGCCGGCGTGCCCAGCATGATTTCATGGGCCGCCACCCGCCCGCCGCCAACCTTCTTTACCAGCACCTGCGACACCACCGCCTGCAACGACTCCGACAGCATCGAGCGGACCATGGCCTTTTCCCCCGCCGGGAACACGTCCACCAGCCTGTCCACGGTCTTTGCCGCCGAGGTGGTGTGCAGGGTGCCAAATACCAGATGCCCGGTCTCAGCCGCCGTCAGGGCCAGGTGGATGGTTTCCAAATCACGCAGTTCGCCCACCAGAATCACGTCAGGGTCTTCACGCAGCGCCGAGCGCAAGGCCAGCGAGAAACTATGGGTGTCGCGGTGCACCTGGCGCTGGTTGATCAGGGCGATTTTCGGCGTGTGGATAAATTCGATGGGGTCTTCCAGCGTGAGGATGTGCTGGCGCCGATGCTGATTGAGGTAATCGATCATCGCCGCCAGGGTGGTGGACTTGCCGGAGCCGGTAGGGCCCGTCACCAGCACCAGGCCGCGCGGAAGCTGGGCAATACGCCGGAATACCTCCCCCAAACCGAGGTTTTCCAGGCTCTGGACCTCGGCCGGGATGGTGCGAAACACCGCCCCCATGCCGCGATCCTGCTGAAACACGTTCGCCCGGAACCGCGCCACGCCCGGCAACTCGAAGGCAAAATCCGTTTCAAGAGATGTTTCGAAATCCTTTGGTTGATAGCGGTTGAGCAACGGGCTCAATAAATCCGCCACTTGCGGGGGTGAAAGCACCGGCCAATCCAACGGCCAGACCTCACCATCAATGCGCAGCATGGGTGCCACACCGGCCGACAGATGCAGGTCGGAGGCGCCCCGGCGCACGCTGGTCACCAGCAATTCAGTGATATCCATAGGGCTTTCCATTTCCAGTAGAATGCCGCGGACTCCATATCCACGGGCGCATCTTGAATGTCGACGATAGCAGACAATATCGGCCAGGTTAGCCAGCGCATCCGCGCCGCAGCCGACGCCGTGCAACGTGACGCAAACAGCATCCACCTGCTGGCCGTGAGCAAGACCAAACCCGCCCAAGCCGTGCGCGAAGCCTATGCCGCCGGGATGCGTGATTTTGGCGAAAACTATCTGCAGGAAGCCCTGGGTAAACAGGCCGAATTAACCGACCTGCCCTTGAGTTGGCACTTCATCGGCCCCATTCAATCGAACAAGACTCGCGCGATCGCCGAGAATTTCGCTTGGGTGCATTCCGTGGACCGTCTCAAAATCGCACAACGCCTGTCCGAACAACGCCCGGCCGAGCTGCCACCGCTGAATATCTGCATCCAGGTCAATGTCAGTGGCGAAGCCAGCAAGTCCGGCTGCACGCCCGCCGACCTGCCGGCCCTGGCCAACGCGATCAGCGCCCTGCCGCGCTTGAGGCTGCGGGGCTTGATGGCGATTCCTGAGCCGACGGAAGATCGGCCCGAACAAGACGCAGCATTCGCCCGCGTGCGCGACCTGCAAAACAGCCTGAACCTGCCACTCGACACACTTTCCATGGGCATGAGCCACGACCTTGAGTCGGCCATCGCCCAAGGCGCCACCTGGGTGCGGATCGGTACCGCCCTGTTTGGCGCCCGCGACTACGGCCAGCCATGAAATGGCTGACTTCCCTCTGAGTAAGGACCTGTCATGAGCAACACGCGTATTGCCTTTATCGGCGCCGGAAACATGGCGGCCAGCCTGATCGGTGGCCTGCGGGCCAAGGGCCTGGACGCCGCGCAGATCCGCGCCAGCGACCCGGGCGCCGAGACCCGTGCCCGCGTCAGCGCCGAGCACGGTATCGAAACCTTCGCTGACAACGCCGAGGCCATCCACGGCGTCGATGTGATCGTGCTGGCGGTCAAGCCACAGGCCATGAAGGCCGTGTGCGAAAGCCTGCGCCCAAGCCTGCAACCGCACCAACTGGTGGTGTCGATCGCCGCCGGCATCACTTGCGCCAGCATGAACAACTGGCTCGGTGCCCAGCCGATCGTGCGCTGCATGCCCAACACCCCGGCGCTGCTGCGCCAGGGCGTGAGCGGCTTGTACGCCACCCGCGAGGTGAGTGCCGAACAACGTGACCAGGCCCAGGAACTGCTGTCCGCCGTGGGCATCGCCTTGTGGCTCGAACAGGAGCAGCAACTGGATGCGGTCACCGCCGTCTCGGGCAGCGGCCCGGCTTACTTCTTCCTGCTGATCGAGGCCATGACCGCCGCCGGCGTGAAACTGGGCCTGCCACAGGAAGTCGCTGAGCAACTGGCCGAGCAAACCGCCCTGGGCGCCGCGAAGATGGCTGTCTCCAGTGAAGTGGACGCTGCCGAGTTGCGCCGTCGCGTCACCTCCCCCGGCGGCACCACGCAGGCTGCCATCGAATCATTCCAGGCCGGGGGCTTTGAAGCCCTGGTGGAAAAAGCACTGGGTGCCGCAGCACATCGTTCGGCTGAAATGGCCGAGCAGCTGGGCAAATAGTCGTATCCCTACAAAGGAATAAATGATGCTTGGACTCAATGACGCCGTCATCTTCATCATCCAGACCTTGGGCAGCCTGTACCTGCTGATCGTGCTGATGCGTTTTATCCTGCAACTGGTGCGGGCGAACTTCTACAACCCGCTGTGCCAATTCGTGGTGAAGGCCACCCAACCGCTGCTCAAGCCCCTGCGTCGGGTGGTCCCGAGCATGTTCGGCCTGGACATGTCGTCGCTGGTGCTGGCACTGCTGCTGCAGATTCTGCTGTTCGCGCTGGTCTTGATGCTCAAGGGCTACCTGCCTTACACCGTGCTGCTGTTGCCATGGGCACTGATCGGGATTTTCTCGTTGTTTTTGAAGATCATCTTCTGGTCGATGATCATCAGTGTGATCCTGTCCTGGGTCGCGCCGGGTAGCCGCAGCCCAGGTGCCGAGCTGGTGTCCCAGATCACCGAGCCGGTGCTCGCGCCGTTCCGCCGCTGGGTCCCCAACCTGGGCGGCCTGGATATTTCGCCAATCTTCGCGTTTATCGCAATCCAGCTGATACAAGGCTGGGGTATTCCGTACCTGGCTGACTTCGCGAACATGCCCAAGGAACTGTTCGGGCTGATCTGATAGGCGGAGCAAATGCAGGAGGGGCGGGCCGACGATTCGACTTGCTCCCTCCCACATTTGGCCTTCGCTTGCCGCTGGGTGCATCGGTCTTTAGACTTACGCCTCATTTAAACGAGAGCAGGGTCGATGCCAACTGCCTTTCCCCCCGATTCTGTTGGACTGGTCGTGCCCCAAGTGGCGCACTTCAGCGAACCGCTGGCCTTGGCCTGTGGTCGTTCGCTGCCTGCCTATGACCTGATTTATGAAACTTATGGCCAACTGAACGCCACGGCGAGCAACGCCGTGCTGATCTGCCACGCCCTCTCCGGCCATCATCACGCCGCTGGTTTCCACAGCGTTGACGAGCGCAAGCCTGGCTGGTGGGACAGTTGCATCGGCCCCGGCAAGCCCATCGACACCAACAAGTTCTTTGTGGTCAGCCTGAACAACCTCGGCGGCTGCAACGGTTCCACCGGCCCCAGCAGCCTCAACCCGGAAACCGGTAAGCCTTTCGGTGCCGACTTCCCGGTACTCACCGTGGAAGATTGGGTGCACAGCCAGGCGCGCCTCGCCGACCTGCTGGGTATCCAACAATGGGCCGCCGTGATCGGCGGCAGCCTGGGCGGCATGCAGGCCCTGCAATGGACCATCACTTACCCGGATCGTGTGCGCCATTGCCTGGCCATCGCCTCGGCTCCCAAATTGTCGGCGCAGAACATCGCCTTCAACGAAGTGGCGCGCCAGGCCATCCTCACCGACCCCGAGTTCCACGGCGGTTCGTTCCAGGAAGCCGGTGTGATCCCCAAGCGCGGCTTGATGCTGGCGCGGATGGTTGGGCACATCACCTACCTGTCCGATGACTCCATGGGCGAGAAATTCGGCCGTGGCCTCAAGAGCGAGAAGCTCAACTACGACTTCCACAGCGTCGAGTTCCAGGTGGAAAGCTACCTGCGTTACCAGGGCGAGGAGTTCTCCGGGCGTTTCGACGCCAACACCTACCTGCTGATGACCAAGGCCCTGGACTACTTCGACCCGGCAGCCAACCACGACGACGACCTGGCGAAAACCTTCGAAGGCGCCACGGCCAAGTTCTGCGTCATGTCATTCACCACCGACTGGCGCTTCTCGCCAGCCCGCTCCCGAGAGCTGGTGGATGCCCTGATGGCTGCGAAAAAAGACGTCTGCTACCTGGAGATCGATGCTCCGCAAGGCCACGACGCCTTCCTGATCCCGATCCCGCGCTACCTGCAAGCGTTCAGCAACTACATGAACCGGATTACTTTGTGAGAACGCCATGAGAGCCGACCTGGACATCATCCAAGACTGGATCCCCGCCGGCAGCCGCGTGCTCGACCTGGGCTGCGGCGATGGCGAACTGCTGAGCTGGCTGCGGGACAACAAGCAAGTTACCGGCTACGGCCTGGAAAACGACCCGGACAACATCGCCCAGTGCGTGGCCAAGGGCATCAACGTGATCGAGCAGGACCTGGACAAGGGCCTGGGCAACTTTGCCAGCAACAGCTTCGACATCGTGGTGATGACCCAGGCCCTGCAAGCGGTGCACTACCCGGACCGCATCCTCGACGAAATGCTGCGCGTGGGTCGCCAGTGCATCATCACCTTCCCCAACTTCGGGCACTGGCGCTGCCGCTGGTACCTGGCGACCAAGGGCCGCATGCCGGTCTCGGATTTCCTGCCGTACACCTGGTACAACACCCCGAACATCCACTTCTGCACCTTCGAAGACTTCGAGGCCCTGTGTGGCGAGCGTGAAGCTAAAGTGATCAATCGCCTGGCCGTCGATCAACAGCACCGTCACGGCTGGGCGAGCAAGCTATGGCCCAATCTGTTGGGCGAAATTGGTATTTATCGGGTCAGCAGTCCTGGCCTGACCGACCACAAAATTGCCGTCTAATCATTTTTCAGAGGGACGCTCATGAGTCGCTTGGCTATTTTTCTACTGACTGCGTGCCTGGGTGCCAACGCCATGGCCGCCGACGCTATCGACAGTAAGCGCCAAAAAGAATTTGGCGATATTACCGTGCACTACAACACCTTCACCTCCAGCTTCCTGCAACCCGAAACAGCCCAGGCGGTTGGCGTGGTGCGCAGCAAGAACAAGGGTTTGATCAATGTGTCCGTGGTCAAGGGCGTGACGCCGGTGGCGGCGCAGGTGACCGGCACCATCAAGGACCTGAGCGGCAAGAGCGAGATTCTGACGTTCAAGCAGATCACCGAGAAAGGTGCGATCTATTACCTTGCGCCCTATAACGTGCCGCAACAGGAAGTGCGAGTCTTCACCATCAATGTCGAAGCCGGTGGTAAAGCCCATGGTTTCCAATTCAACCAGGAACTGTTTCCGGCGGAATGATGAACCTTACTCAACTCGTACTGGCCAGCCATAACGCCGGCAAGCTCAAAGAACTCCAGGCCATGCTCGGCGACTCCGTGCAACTGCGCTCGATCGGCGAGTTCAGCCAGGTGGAACCGGAAGAGACCGGCCTGTCGTTCGTCGAGAACGCCATCCTCAAGGCGCGCAATGCCGCACGCATTTCGGGTCTTCCGGCGCTGGCGGACGACTCTGGCCTGGCGGTGGACTTCCTCGGCGGCGCCCCGGGCATCTACTCGGCGCGTTATGCCGATGGCAAGGGCGACGCGGCCAACAACGCCAAGCTGCTGGACGCCCTCAGGGACGTGCCGGACGCGATGCGTGGCGCGCAGTTCGTCTGCGTGCTGGCCTTGGTGCGGCATGCCGATGACCCGCTGCCGATCCTCTGCGAAGGCCTGTGGCACGGGCGCATCCTGCACGCCGCCAGCGGCGACCACGGTTTTGGCTATGACCCGCTGTTCTGGGTGCCGGAGCGCAATGTCTCCAGCGCCGAATTGAGCCCGGCCGACAAGAACCAGATCAGCCACCGCGCCCGCGCAATGGATTTGCTGCGCCAGCGTCTGGGCTTGAAATGACCCAGAACACCTCCGCGCAGCCACTGATCCACGGTGGCGCGCAAACACCTCGGGCGGCCTTGCCGGTGCTGCCGCCCCTGGCGCTGTATATCCACATCCCGTGGTGCGTGCGCAAATGCCCGTACTGCGACTTCAACTCCCACACCGCCAGCAAGGTGCTGCCGGAAGAAGAGTATGTCGACGCCTTGCTGGCCGACCTCGATCAGGACCTGCACGCCGTGTATGGGCGCGAACTGAGTTCGATCTTCTTCGGCGGCGGCACGCCAAGCCTGTTCAGCGCCTCGGCGTTGGGCCGATTGCTCACAGGCGTGGAAGCACGCATCCCGTTTGCCGGCGACATCGAAATCACCCTGGAAGCCAACCCCGGCACGTTCGAGCAAGAGAAGTTCGTCGCTTACCGCAAGCTGGGAATCAACCGGCTGTCCATCGGCATCCAGAGCTTCCAGCAGGAAAAGCTCCAGGCCCTGGGCCGCATCCACAACGGCGACGAAGCCGTACGCGCTGCCGGGATGGCGCGCCAGGCCGGGTTCGACAACTTCAACCTGGACCTGATGCACGGTTTGCCCGATCAGTCCCTGGACGATGCGTTGAGCGACCTGCGCCAGGCCATCGCGCTGAAGCCGACGCACCTGTCCTGGTACCAACTGACACTGGAACCCAACACCGTGTTCTGGAACCAGCCACCCGCGCTGCCGGAAGACGACACCCTGTGGGACATCCAGGAAGCTGGCCAGGCGCTGCTGGCCGAACACGGTTACGCGCAATATGAAGTGTCGGCCTACGCCCAACCCGGGCGCCCGGCGCGGCATAACCTCAACTACTGGAGCTTTGGCGACTTTATCGGCATCGGCGCCGGCGCCCACGGCAAGCTCAGCCACCCCGACGGGCGTATTGTGCGCACCTGGAAGACCCGCGCACCGAAGGACTACCTCAACCCGACCAAAAGCTTCCAGGCCGGGGCGAAGGAACTGACCAACGAAGAACTGCCGTTCGAGTTCCTGATGAACGCCCTGCGCCTCACCGAGGGCGTCGACGCCACGCTCTACGCCGAGCGCACCGGCCTCGACCTGGCGAGCCTCGACGAGGCGCGTCGCGAGGCAGAACAAAGTGGCTTAATGCAGGTCGAACCGTCACGCCTTGCGGCGACCGACCGCGGGCAACTCTTTCTCAATGACCTGTTGCAGAAGTTTTTGAGCTGACGCTCTAAGGAAATCGAATGGATTTGGTACTCGACCTGCTCGCCACCGTATCCCGCTGGAGCCGCAGCAACCTGTCGGAAATATCCCTGGCCCTTGTGGGCTGTTTACTGGTGCTGTTTGGTGCCGACATCAAGGGCTGGGTCGAAGCCCGCCTGGGCAGCGTTGCCGGCGCGTTGCGCGTACCGTTGATGGCCCTGCTGTGCATGATCGGCAGCGGCGCCGCGTTGATCTACGCCACGCCATGGATTGTGCGGGGGTTGAGCCAGTTCAATAACTACAGCCTGGCACCGGTGTTGGTGGTGGTGCTGGTGTTGATTGGCGTCGTGGCCGACCGCCGCTGACCTCAAATCCAACACAAAACAACTGTGGGAGGGGGCTTGCCCCCGATAGCTGAAGGTCAGTCGACATCAAAGTGACTGATCCACCGCTATCGGGGGCAAGCCCCCTCCCACATTGAATTGCCTTTCAAGTCAGTGGCGAGTTACGCCAGCTTCTCGAACTTCAAATCCCACACCCCATGCCCCAACCGCTCGCCGCGACGCTCGAACTTGGTGATCGGGCGTTCGGCCGGGCGTGGTACGCATTTACCGTCTTGCGCCAGGTTGCGGTAGCCAGGGGCAACATCCATCACTTCCAGCATGTATTCGGCATACGGTTCCCAGTCGGTGGCCATGTGCAGGATACCGCCGACTTTCAGCTTGCTGCGCACCAGCTCCGCGAAGGAGGCCTGGACGATGCGGCGCTTGTGGTGACGGCTCTTGTGCCATGGATCGGGGAAAAACAGCATCAGGCGGTCGAGGCTGTTGTCGGCGATGCAGCGGTTGAGTACTTCGATCGCGTCGCAGTCATAGACCCGCAGGTTAGTCAGGCCTTGGGTCAGTACGCCATTGAGCAGCGCGCCAACACCTGGGCGGTGTACTTCCACGCCGATGAAGTCCTGTTCCGGCGAGGCCGCAGCCATTTCCAGCAGGGAGTGGCCCATGCCGAAACCGATTTCCAGGGAACGCGGGGCCGAACGGCCGAACACCTGGTCATAGTCCACCGGCGCATCGGCCAGGGGCAGGACGAACAGCGGCGTGCCTTGGTCCAGGCCCTTTTGCTGGCCTTCGGTCATGCGACCGGCGCGCATCACAAAACTCTTGATGCGGCGGTGCTTGGACTCGTCGCCCTCTTCCACGGTGTTCGGCGTTTCGTTTGATTCAGTCATCAATAGCTCTTACTTGATCAGACCATCCAGCGGCGAGGAGGCGCTGGCGTATAGTTTTTTCGGCATGCGCCCGGCGAGGTAGGCCAGGCGGCCGGCGACGATGGCGTGTTTCATGGCTTCGGCCATCATGATCGGTTGCTGGGCGTGGGCGATGGCCGAGTTCATCAGCACCGCGTCGCAGCCCAGTTCCATGGCGATGGTGGCGTCGGAAGCGGTACCGACACCGGCGTCCACCAATACCGGGATCTTGGCTTCTTCGAGGATGATCTGCAGGTTGTAAGGATTGCAGATGCCCAACCCGGAACCGATCAGACCGGCCAGCGGCATCACGGCGATACAGCCGATTTCGGCCAGTTGGCGGGCGATGATCGGGTCATCGCTGGTGTAGACCATCACGTCGAAACCTTCCTTGACCAGCGTTTCAGCGGCCTTGAGGGTTTCGATCACATTGGGGAACAGGGTTTTCTGGTCGGCCAGCACTTCCAGCTTCACCAGGTTGTGGCCGTCGAGCAGTTCACGGGCCAGGCGGCAGGTGCGCACGGCTTCGATGGCGTCGTAGCAACCGGCGGTGTTCGGCAGGAAGGTGTAGCGATCCGGCGACAGCACTTCGAGCAGGTTCGGCTCGCCTTCGATCTGGCCGAGGTTGGTGCGGCGCACGGCGAAGGTCACGATCTCGGCGCCCGAGGCTTCGATGGCCAGGCGGGTTTCTTCCATGTCGCGGTACTTGCCGGTGCCGACCAGCAAACGGGACTGGTAGGTACGACCGGCCAGGACGAAGGGCTTGTCGCTACGAACGATGCTCATGGGAAATCCTCGAAATGGGGTGAGGTTCTGCAGAATCCGGGGCTACATAAACAAACGCGCGGGACTAGCCGCCGCCGATGGCGTGGACCACTTCGACCTGGTCACCCTCGGTGAGCGCGGTCTCGGCATGCAGGCTACGCGGGACGATATCCAGGTTGAGTTCCACTGCAACGCGACGCCCGGTCAGGTCCAGGCGGGTCAGCAGGGCCGCAACGGTTTCACCGTCGGGCAGTTCAAGGGATTCGCCGTTCAACTGAATGCGCATGCCACGGGCCGCCATCGTTTTTAGGGGCCAGCATTCTAGCGCGATTGGGACCTGAAGGTCAGCTCCAAGCGTTAAGCGGTCAGCTGCAAGCGCCAGGCGGCGAGCCCCAGGAAGAACCAGCCCAACAGGAACGCCAACCCGCCGAAGGGCGTAATGATGCCGAGTTTGCTGATACCCGTGGTGGTCAGCACGTACAGGCTGCCGGAGAACAACAGGATACCGACGACAAAGGACACACCCGCCCACGTCACCAGGCGACCCGGAATATGCGCCAGCAGCAGCGCCACGCCGAACAACGCCAGGGTATGCACCAACTGATAGGTCACGCCGGTATGAAAGATTGCCAGGTACTCGGCGCTCAGGCGGTTTTTCAGGCCATGGGCGGCGAAGGCACCGAGGGCGACACCGGTGAAGCCGAAAAAGGCAGCCAGCATCAGAAAGCTACGCAGCATGAGGAACTCCAGTCAGACTCAGTGGACAGGGTCTGTATAATGGCCCGCTCAACGGGTTCGGCCAAGCCATCTCTATGCTGCGTCTCCTCTTCAAACGCTTTCTCAAGGTCGTGAAATGGTTTGCCATCGGCAGTGTCTTGCTGGTGCTGCTGTTTCGTGTCGTCCCACCGCCCTTCACCGCGCTGATGGTGGAACGCAAGATCGAATCCTGGTTCGACGGCGAACCCATTGACCTGCAACGCACCTGGCTGCCTTGGGACGAAATCTCCGACGACCTGAAAGTGGCGGTGATGGCCGGTGAAGACCAGCGTTTCCCGCAGCATTGGGGCTTTGATTTCGGCGCAATCCAGGCAGCGCTCCTGCACAACGAACGCGGCGGCTCGATCCGTGGCGCGAGCACGCTGAGCCAGCAGGTGTCGAAAAACCTATTCCTGTGGGCGGGTCGCAGTTATTTGCGCAAAGGTCTGGAGGCTTGGTTTACCGGGCTGATCGAGGTGCTGTGGCCCAAGCAGCGGATTCTCGAGGTGTACCTCAACAGCGTCGAGTGGGATGAAGGCGTGTTTGGCGCGGAAGCGGCGGCGCGACATCACTTTGGCGTGAGTGCCAAGGGACTGTCCCGGCAGCAGGCCAGCTATCTGGCGGCGGTGTTGCCTAATCCACGGGTATGGAGTGCCAGCCATCCGACGGCCTATGTGGCGCGGCGGGCGGCGTGGATTCGCCAGCAGATGAGCCAGCTGGGCGGGGATGGTTATCTGGTGGAACTGAACAACTCCCGTAAAGCGCCTTGGGCCGACTGATACAACACAAAAACAAATGTGGGAGGGGGCTTGCTCCCGATAGCAGAATGTCAGTCGACATCAAAGTGACTGATCCAGCGCTATCGGGGGCAAGTCGAATCGTCGCACCGCCCCTCCCACATGTTTAAGCGGCGATCGACAACTTCAGCTTGTTCATCGCGCTTTTCTCAAGCTGACGAATCCGCTCGGCCGACACGTTGTACTTCTGCGCCAGGTCGTGCAGCGTGGCTTTTTCTTCCGCCAGCCAACGCTGGTAGAGGATGTCACGGCTGCGGTCGTCCAGCACTTCCAGCGCTTCGTGCAGGTTGTGGTTGGAGTTGTCGCTCCAGTCGGCGTCTTCCAGTTGACGCGCCGGGTCGTACCGGTGGTCTTCCAGGTAGTTGGCCGGCGATTGGAAGGCGCTGTCGTCGTCCGCTTCGGCGGCCGGGTCGAAGGCCATGTCATGGCCGGTCAGGCGGCTTTCCATCTCGCGCACTTCACGCGGCTCCACGCCGAGGCTTTCGGCCACGCGGTGGACTTCCTCGTTGTTCAGCCACGCCAGGCGTTTTTTCTGGCTGCGCAGGTTGAAGAACAGCTTGCGCTGGGCCTTGGT
Source organism: Pseudomonas sp. SB113 (assembly GCF_040754745.1). NCBI lineage: Bacteria > Pseudomonadati > Pseudomonadota > Gammaproteobacteria > Pseudomonadales > Pseudomonadaceae > Pseudomonas > Pseudomonas sp. SB113. The sequence goes on along the minus strand of NZ_JBFMHW010000026.1, from coordinate 54,448 downwards.
GGTCGCGACTTTCACGATGCGCCAGTTGCGCAGGATGAACTCGTGGATTTCCGCCTTGATCCAGTGCACGGCAAACGACACCAGGCGCACGCCCATCTCAGGGTTGAAGCGCTTTACAGCCTTCATCAGGCCGACGTTGCCTTCCTGGATCAGGTCAGCCTGGGCCAAGCCGTAGCCGCTATAGCTACGGGCGATATGTACGACAAAACGCAGGTGGGCGAGCACCATCTGCCGAGCCGCCCCCAAATCCTGCTCATAGTAGAGACTCTCGGCCAGTTCACGCTCCTGCTCGGGCGTCAGCAATGGAATGCTGTTGACCGTGTGCACATAGGCTTCCAGGTTCGCACCCGGGACCAAGGCATAAGCAGGTTGCAAAGAAGTGGTCATACGAAAAAACCTCCGACTCACATAACTCGTGCAGTTCAGCACTGCGAAAATTGACCGGGAACCGTAGGACAAGTTCCCTAAACCACTGATACGGTCAATACAAACGAAACCACATTAATCTGACATTAACTACTTCGGTGCCAGCTCACGTAAATGCCGTGCGACCGCAATCCAGGCACCGATATAACCCAACAATACCGCGCCAAGCAAGAGCGACAGACCATCGGCAACCGGCACCCCGGCCAAGGCGAAATCGCTGCCGTACAAGCCGGCAAGCCCAACGACTGCGTCGTTCAGCCAGTTCAAGCCAAACGCCAGTACGCCCCAGGACAAAATCCCCGCACCCAAGCCATAAAGCGCGCCCATGTACAGAAAAGGCCGACGCACATAGCTGTCCGTGCCGCCGACCAGTTTAATCACTTCTATCTCGGTGCGGCGGTTTTCAATATGAAGACGAATGGTATTACCTATCACCAAAAGTAATGCAGACACCAACAGCACCGTCAGGCCAAACACAAACCGGTCGCCCAGCTTGAGAATTGCCGCGAGGCGCTCCACCCAGACTAGATCAAGTTGCGCCTGTTGCACCTTCGGCATCTCTGCGAGTTTTTGTCGCAGGGCTTCAAGGGCCGGCTTGTCGACTTCATTCGGCGTCACCAGCACCACGCCCGGCAGTGGGTTCTGCGGCAGCTCTTTAAGCGCCTCGCCCAGGCCGGACTGCTGCTGGAACTCCTCAAGGGCCTGGTCGCGGCTGACGTACTCGGCGTCCGCCACACCTGGCATATTCTTGATCTCGTCGCGCAGCGCTTCACCGTCCTTGGTGCTGGCGTCCAGGTTCAGGTACAGCGAAATCTGTGCCGCACGCTGCCAGGAACCACCCAGGCGCTCGACATTATTAAGCAGCAGCGACAAACCCATCGGCAGGCTCAGGGCCACCGCCATCACCAGGCAGGTAAAAAAGCTGCCGATCGGCTGCTTGCCCAGGCGACGCAGGCTGTCCAGCAGGCTGGCGCGATGGCTTTCGATCCAGGCGCGCAGCAGGGTGCTGAAGTCCGGGCCGTCATCGTCGTCGTGTTTTTTCTTTTTCGGCTGCGGATCAGCCGGTTTCGGCGCCACGCGCTCGGAAACCTTGGGGCTACGTGTTGCACTCATACGCCAGCCTCCCCGTCACCGATCAGGCGACCGCGTTGCAGGGTCAGCATGCGATGGCGCATGCGGGCGATCAGCGCCAGGTCATGGCTGGCGATCAGTACGCTGGTGCCCAGACGATTGATGTCTTCGAATACACCCATGATCTCGGCAGCCAGGCGCGGGTCGAGGTTACCGGTGGGCTCGTCCGCCAGCAGCAAGGCCGGGCGGTGAACGATCGCGCGAGCAATGCCGACGCGCTGTTGCTGGCCGGTGGACAGGTCGCCGGGGTAGAGGTCGGTCTTGTCCGACAGCGCCACCCGCTCCAGGGCCGAATCCACGCGTTTGACGATTTCGGCCTTGGACAGCCCGAGAATCTGCAACGGCAGCGCAATGTTGTTGAACACCGTGCGATCGAACAGCAATTGGTGGTTCTGGAACACTACACCGATCTGGCGGCGCAGGAACGGGATCTGCGCATTGCTGATGGTGGCCAAGTCCTGCCCCGCCAGCAGCAATTTGCCAGTAGTCGGGCGTTCCATGGCCAGCAGCAGGCGCAACAGCGTACTTTTGCCGGCCCCCGAGTGACCGGTGACAAACAAGAACTCGCCGCGACGCACTCGAAAGCTCAGCTCATGCAAGCCGACATGCCCGTTGGCATAGCGTTTACCGACCTGTTCGAATCGAATCATGAACGCTCCCGCTCGGCAAACAGTGCCTGTACAAAGGGTTCGGCTTCAAAGGTGCGCAGGTCGTCGATGCCTTCACCGACGCCGATATAACGAATCGGCAACCCGAACTGCTTGGCCAGGGCGAAGATCACACCGCCTTTGGCCGTGCCGTCGAGCTTAGTCAAGGCCAGGCCGGTCAGTTGCACCGTCTGGTTGAATTGTTTGGCCTGGCTGATGGCGTTCTGGCCAGTACCGGCGTCCAGCACCAGCAGCACTTCGTGCGGGGCGTCTGCGTCAAGCTTGCCGATCACGCGGCGGACTTTCTTCAGCTCTTCCATCAGGTTGTCTTTGGTGTGCAGGCGACCGGCGGTATCCGCGATCAGCACGTCAATGTTACGAGCCTTGGCGGCCTGCACGGCGTCGAAGATCACCGAGGCGGAATCGGCACCGGTGTGCTGGGCGATGACCGGGATCTTGTTGCGCTCACCCCAGACCTGCAATTGCTCGACGGCAGCGGCGCGGAAGGTGTCGCCGGCGGCGAGCATGACTTTCTTGCCTTCCGATTGCAGCTTCTTGGCCAATTTGCCGATGGTGGTGGTCTTGCCGGCGCCGTTGACGCCCACGACCAGGATCACGAACGGCTTGTTCGGGGTGATCACCAGCGGTGCTTCCACGGGTTTGAGCATCGCAGCCAGCTCGGCCTGCAAGGATTTGTACAGCGCGTCGGCATCGGTCAACTGCTTGCGCGCGACCTTCTGGGTCAGGCTCTGGATGATCACAGCGGTGGCTTCGACGCCCACGTCAGCGGTCAGCAAACGGGTTTCGATGTCTTCCAGCAGCTCATCGTCGATCACCTTCTTGCCCAGGAACAGGCTGGCCATGCCTTCGCCGATGCTGGCGCTGGTCTTGCTCAGGCCTTGCTTGAGGCGGGCGAAGAAGCCGGTTTTGTTGGTTTCGGCGGATACAGCGGCAGGTTCTGGTTCAATAACAGCGGGAGCAGGTACTTCGACGACCGGCGGCGCTTCAACCACAGTTGCCGCAGGTTCAATCACCGCAGGAATCGGCGGCGCCACATGCTCAGCCTGCACATCCTCAACCAAGGCCACTGGCTCTTCGGCCACAGGTAACTCAAGCCACGGCTTGTGCTCTGGCTCTGGTTCCGGCGCGGCCTCAACCACCGGCTGCAACACCGGTTCAGCCATCGGCAACACGACCGGCGCCGGCGCTTCGACTACCGGTTCGGCTTCTACTATAGGATCGGGGATCGGCTCAGCTTGAACCTGTGACTGTTCAGCGGCGGTTTCCTGCGGCTTTTTGCGCAGCCATCCGAACAGGCCTTTCTTCTCGCCAGCCGCAGCTGGGGTCTTCTTGTCGTCGTTGGAACCAAACATGGAGACGGCTATCTCAAGGTAGCGACGCGCCGAGGGGCACATCGGTAAATAAAATTCGATGCGTAACAGACTGTTTTTTAGCCAGCTCGTTCATGCGCAACATTTTGTAAGGCCTAAATAGGGCCTCAACAAGACAGCCGCAGTGGCCGTCCCTTAGTCGGATCAGTATCCTAGCACCTCCTCGCCCGCCGACGCTAAGACCAAGCGGGCAGCCCAACAGGTTTAAAAACGAATGAATGCTCTAGCCCGCCACGCCGCAGGCCTGCTGCTCAGCACAGTTTGTCTGCCCCTTTCAGCCTTGGCTGCCGACCCACAACCCACCCATGAATTCACCCTGGATAACGGCCTCAAGGTGGTCGTGCGCGAAGACCATCGCGCGCCAGTGGTGGTTTCCCAGGTCTGGTACAAGGTCGGTTCAAGCTACGAAACCCCGGGCCAGACCGGTTTGTCCCACGCCCTGGAGCACATGATGTTCAAGGGCAGCGCCAAGGTCGGCCCCGGCGAAGCCTCGCTGATCCTGCGCGACCTGGGCGCCGAAGAAAACGCCTTCACCAGCGACGACTACACCGCCTACTACCAGGTACTGGCCCGTGACCGCCTGGGCGTCGCCTTCGAACTCGAAGCCGACCGCATGGCCAGCCTGCGCCTGCCGGCCGACGAGTTCAGCCGCGAAATCGAGGTAATCAAGGAAGAGCGCCGCCTGCGCACCGACGACAACCCGATGTCCAAGGCCTTCGAGCGCTTCAAGGCGATGGCCTACCCCGCCAGCGGCTACCACACGCCGACCATCGGCTGGATGGCCGACCTCGACCGCATGAAAGTCGAAGAACTGCGCCACTGGTACCAGTCCTGGTACGTGCCGAACAACGCCACGCTGGTAGTGGTGGGCGATGTCACCCCGGAGGAGGTAAAAAACCTGGCCCAGCGCTACTTCGGCCCTATCCCCAAGCGTGACGTACCGCCCGCCAAGATCCCGATGGAGCTGGCCGAGCCCGGCGAGCGCCTGCTGACGATGCACGTGCAGACCCAATTGCCGAGCGTGATCCTGGGCTTCAACGTACCCGGCCTGGCCACCGCCGAAGACAAGCGTTCGGTCCAAGCCCTGCGCCTGATTTCGGCCCTGCTGGACGGCGGCTACAGCGCACGTATCTCCGAGCAACTGGAGCGCGGTGAAGAGCTGGTATCCGCCGCGTCCACCAACTACGACGCCTACACCCGGGGTGACAGCCTGTTCACCCTCTCGGCCACCCCGAACCAGCAGAAGAAAAAGACCGTTGCCCAAGCCGAAGCCGGCCTGTGGCGCCTGCTGGAAGAGTTGAAGGCCAAGCCACCGACCGCCGAAGAACTGGAACGCATCCGTGCCCAGGTCATCGCCGGCCTGGTGTACCAGCGCGATTCCATCACCAGCCAGGCCACGGCCATCGGCTCGCTGGAAACCGTGGGCCTGTCCTGGAAACTCATGGACACCGAACTGGCCGACCTGCAAAGCGTGACGCCGGAAGACATCCAGAAGGCCGCGCGCACTTATTTCACCCGCGAACGTCTGAGCGTCGCCCATGTTTTGCCTGAGGAGACCGCTCATGAGTGATCGCAAAAGCAGCCGCCTGATACTGCCGGGCCTGATCGTTGTCACCCTGATCGCGGCGAGTGCCGTGTATTTCCTGCGCCCGAGTGAATCCGTCGCCAGCCAGGCGCTGGACAAAGCTCAATCGGCCAACAAGTTGCAATCCCTGGCGGAGCTGGACGGCAAGGCGCCGACCAACCGCAAGCTCGACGTGCAAACCTGGACCACCGCCGAAGGCGCCAAGGTGCTGTTCGTCGAGGCCCATGAACTGCCGATGTTCGACATGCGCATCCTGTTCGCCGCCGGCAGCAGCCAGGACGGCAACGTGCCGGGCCTGGCGCTGATGACCAACGCCATGCTCAACGAAGGCGTACCGGGTAAGGATGTGAGCCAGATCGCCAGTGGTTTTGAAGGCCTGGGCGCCGACTTTGGCAATGGCGCTTATCGCGATATGGCGCTGGTGTCCCTGCGCAGCCTGAGCGACAGCGCTAAACGCGACGCCGCCCTGGCGCTGTTTGACGACGTGATCGGCAAGCCGACCTTCCCCGCCGACTCCCTGGCGCGGATCAAGAACCAGATCCTTGCCGGCTTTGAATACCAGAAGCAGAACCCCGGCAAGCTGGCGAGCCTGGAGCTGTTCAAGCGCCTGTACGGCGATCACCCTTACGCTCACCCGAGCGAAGGCACGCCAGAAAGCGTGCCGAAGATTACCCTCGCACAGTTGCAGGCGTTCCACGCCAAGGCTTATGCGGCGGGTAATGCCGTGATTGCCGTGGTCGGTGATTTGACCCGCGCCGAAGCCGAAGCGATGACGGCCAAAGTGTCGGCCTCGCTGCCCAAGGGCCCGGCCATGGCGAAGATCGCCCAACCGACCGAGCCCAAGGCCGGCCTGAGCCATATCGAGTTCCCGTCCAAACAGACTCACCTGCTGTTCGCCCAATTGGGCATCGACCGCGCCGACCCGGACTACGCAGCCCTGTCCCTGGGCAACCAGATCCTCGGCGGCGGTGGCTTCGGCACCCGTTTGATGAGCGAAGTGCGCGAAAAACGTGGCCTGACCTACGGCGTATATTCCGGTTTCTCGCCGATGCAAGTGCGTGGCCCGTTCATGATCAACCTGCAGACCCGCGCCGAAATGAGCGGCGGCACCCTGCGCCTGGTCGAAGACGTGCTGGCCGACTACCTCAAGACCGGCCCGACGCAAAAGGAACTGGATGACGCCAAGCGCGAGCTGGCCGGCAGCTTCCCGCTGTCGACCGCGAGCAACGCCGACATCGTCGGGCAGCTGGGCGCCATGGGTTTCTACAACCTGCCGCTGAGCTATCTGGAAGATTTCATGAAACAATCCCAGGCCCTGACCGTAGAGCAGGTCAAGGCTGCCTTGAACAAACACTTGAGCGCCGACAAGATGGTCATCGTGACCGCCGGCCCGACGACTGCGCAAAAGCCACTACCGCCCCCCACTGATAAACCTGCCGAGCAGCCGCTCGGGGTTCCGGAGCATTAATGGCCAGTTCATCTCGCCCGAAAAAACCTGTCCACAACGTGCATAACGGTGTGGGCCAACTGCGCATCATTGGCGGTGAATGGGGCAGCCGCAAGCTGAGCTTCCCCGACGTCGTGGGCCTGCGCCCAACGCCGGATCGCGTGCGTGAAACCCTGTTCAACTGGCTCGCGCCGTACATTGCAGGTGCCAAGGTGCTGGACCCGTTCGCCGGCAGTGGCGCACTGTTCCTGGAGGCGCTGTCCCGTGGCGCGGCCCAGGCCCAGGCGCTGGATGCCAGCAATGTCGCGGTGTCCAGCCTCAAGGAACACCTGGGTACCCTGCGCTGCACCAACGGCCAGGTGCAGACCGCCGACGCCCTGCGCTACCTGGAAACCCAGGCTGCCAGCGCCTACGACGTGGTGTTCCTCGACCCACCGTTCAACCAGAACCTGTTGCCGACCGTGTGCGCCTTGCTCGAAGAGCGCCAATGGCTGGCACCGGACGCGTGGATCTACACTGAAAGCGAGACTGCGCCGTCTACCCTGGGCTTGCCGGGCGCGTGGCGCCTGCACCGGGAGCAGAAATCCGGTCGGGTGTACTACGCGTTGTGGCATCGGTTGGTCGAAAGCGCCGCCTGACCTTTCAGGCTGGCTTCAATTGTGGCGAGCGGGCTCGCCACAGACTGAGAGTGTCATGACACCGTCCTCCGACCTGTTCACCCCCGCCTTAGGCCTCGGCAACCCTCATCTGCAAACACTGTGGGGGCCGTTGTGGCGCCCCACTACCCATATCGAACGCCAACGTGAACGCCTGTGGCTGGAAGACGGCGACTTTCTCGACCTCGACTGGCATGGCCCCCACGACGCGCAAGCGCCATTGGTGCTGGTGCTGCATGGGCTGACCGGCTCATCCAACTCTCCCTATGTGGCCGGCCTGCAAAAAGTCCTCGCCGCCCAAGGCTGGGCCAGTGCGGCGTTGAACTGGCGCGGCTGTTCGGGCGAGCCCAATCTGTTGGCGCGCAGTTATCATTCGGGCGCCAGCGAAGACCTCGCCGCCGCCATTGCACACCTGCGCGCCAAGCGGCCGTTGGCGCCGCTGTATGCGGTGGGTTATTCGCTGGGGGGCAATGTGCTGCTCAAGCACCTGGGGGAAACCGGCGAGTCGTCCGGGCTGCAAGGCGCGGCGGCGGTGTCGGTGCCGTTTCGCCTGGACCAGTGTGCGGACCGCATCGGGATAGGCTTCTCACGGGTTTATCAAAAGCACTTCATGCGTGAAATGCTCGCGTATATCCGCGTCAAACAAAGCCGTTTTTTACAGGACGGCCGCGCGGACGGGCTGAAAACCCTGGAAGCGCTTGGCTCGCTGGAGAAGATGCGCACCTTCTGGGACTTCGATGGCCGGGTTACCGCGCCGCTGCATGGGTTCTTGAGTGCCGAGGACTATTACCGCCGTGCGTCGAGTCGCTACTACCTGGGCGCGATCCGCACGCCGACGCTGATTATCCAGGCAGCCGACGACCCGTTCGTATTCGCCCACAGCTTGCCCGAGGCCAGCGAGCTGTCAGCGTGCACCGAGTTTGAGCTGACCGCCAAAGGTGGGCATGTGGGCTTCGTCGATGGCTCACTGAAACACCCCGGCTACTACCTTGAGCGACGCATTCCCCACTGGCTAAGGGCACAACACGGTTGAAAATGTGGGAGGGCGCAAGCTCCCTCCCACATTTGGATTGGGTTTACCCCACCGGGAAATCAGTCACCCGTAGCAATTGCCCGCGCAGGATCGTTAATCCACTCGCTCCACGACCCCGCATACAACTTGCCCAACGGGTAACCCGCCAGGCTCAGGGCAAAGAGGTTGTGGCAGGCCGTCACGCCCGAGCCGCAATACGCCACCAGTTCTTCCGGCGAGCGGCCTTGCAACTGCTCAGCGAAGCGTTGCTTGAGTTGGTCGGCCGGCAGGAAACGCCCATCGCTGCCCAGGTTTTCGTTGAACGCCGCACATTGCGCACCGGGGATATGCCCGGCAATCGGATCAATCGGCTCAACTTCACCACGGAAACGCGCTTGGGCACGGGCATCGATCAAGGTCAGGCCGGGTTGACCCAAGCGTTTTTGCAGGTGTTCGGCATCCAACAGCAGCTGATTGTCCGGCGTCCCCACAAAGGTGCCGGGCTCTATCACCGGCGCATCCAGGCTCAACGGGAAACCAGCGGAGTGCCAGGCCTTGAGGCCACCGTCGAGGATAAACACGCCGTCACGCTTGCCCAGCCAGGCCAGCAACCACCAGGCTCGGGCGGCATAGGCACTTGGCCCGTCGTCATACAGCACCACATCGGTATCGGCACTCACACCCCAGGCCCGCAGTTGCTCGGCGAAAGTGTCCGCCGCCGGCAACGGGTGACGACCGGTCACACCTTTGATCACCGGCCCGCTGAGATGGCGTTCCAGGTCGGCATATTGCGCGCCGTCGATATGCCCTTCGGCGTAGCTGCAACGGCCGTAATCCGGGTCTTCCAGGGCAAAACGGCAATCCAGGATCACCAGCCCGGCGGTCTTCTGGCGCTCGGCCAATTGCGGGGGGCTGATCAGTTGGGCAAGCGGCATGACGGACTCCTGTGAACAGATTCGGGAAAGGTCCTACTTCACTTCTTCCAGTGCCTGCTTCAATGGCACGTAAAACTCTTTGAACAGTGCATCCACCGCCTCTTTTGCCTGGGGCGTGACAAAGCCCGCCTCCAGCACCAGCACCTGGTACACCCCGCGCTTGATGGCTTCGGCACTCAGGTGGGCGGAGTTTTCATTGGTGGTGCACAAGAAACGCACCCAGGAGGTGAGGATGATCCAGGCATTGAGGGTCAGGGCTTCGGTTTGCACCGGGTCCATATTCAAAATACCCGCATCGACAAACCCTTGGTAAATGGCGCCGCCCTGGATCAGGCAACGCTGGGAAAAACGCCGATAGCCGGTGGCCAGTTCCGGGTCGCTCTCCAGCAGGTGTTCAAGGTCGCGGTGCAGAAAACGGTAGCGCCACATGCCGGCCAGTACGGCCTGAAGGTAGAAGCGCTTGTCTTCCACCAACATGGCTCGCCCCTGGGGCGGACGTAGGAAACTGTCCACCAACGCTTCATATTCGCGGAACAGCACAGCGATGATCGCCTGCTTGTTGGGGAAGTGGTAGTACAGGTTGCCCGGCGAAATTTCCATATGGGCGGCGATATGGTTGGTGCTGATACTGCGCTCGCCCTGCTGGTTAAAAAGTTCCAGGCTGGTTTGCACAATGCGTTCGCTGGTCTTTACTCGTGGTGCCATAGGGGAATCAGCTTCTGTACACGTGATAGGGCATCTTACGGCCTATCCTTGCCAGGATAAATCTGCATGTTGCTGCAATGTTATTTGACAATTTAGAGTAATGACTCTAAAAATCCAGACAGACCAATAACAATCGGTGCTGCGCCATGTCTGCCAACGTTGCCTACCTGCAAGATTCCCAGGCACTGGATCAACTCCAGGACCTGTTCGACGCCCAACGCCGCGCCTACGCCGCCCACCCGATGCCGCCAGCTGCACAGCGCCAGCAGTGGCTCAAGGCTTTACGGGATGTGCTCAGTGACGAGCGCCAGGCACTGATCCATGCGATCAACCAGGATTTCAGCCACCGCAGTGCCGACGAAACCCTGTTCGCCGAACTGATGCCCAGCCTGCATGGCATTCACTACGCCAGCAAACACCTCAAAGGGTGGATGAAACCTTCCCGCCGCGCAGTAGGCCTGGCCTTCCAACCCGCGTCAGCCAAAGTCATTTACCAGCCGCTGGGCGTGGTCGGCGTGATCGTGCCGTGGAACTACCCGCTGTACCTGGCCATCGGTCCACTGGTCGGCGCGTTGGCGGCGGGCAACCGAGTGATGCTCAAGCTCAGCGAGTCCACGCCCGCTACCGGCGAACTGCTTAAGAAGTTGCTGGCGAAGATTTTCCCCGAGGACCTGGTGTGCGTGGTGCTCGGTGAGGCCGAAGTGGGCATGGCGTTTTCCAAGCTGCGCTTCGATCACCTGCTGTTTACCGGCGCGACCAGTATTGGCAAACACGTGATGCGCGCCGCTGCCGAACACCTCACGCCGGTCACGCTGGAACTGGGCGGCAAGTCGCCGGCCATTGTCTCCGCCGACGTACCGCTCAAGGACGCCGCCGAACGCATCGCCTTCGGTAAAGCCTTGAACGCTGGGCAGACCTGCGTGGCACCGGACTACGTGCTGGTGCCGGAGGACCGTGTGGAGGGTTTCGTCGAGGCCTACAGCAAGGCGGTTCGCGGGTTTTATCCGACGCTGGCCGACAACCCGGACTACACCGCCATCATCAATGAGCGGCAATTGGCCCGGCTCAATGCCTACGTCAAGGACGCCACCGACAAGGGCGCCAACTTGATCCCGCTGTACGACCAGGGCCAGGCACGGCGCATGGCCCATAGCCTGCTGCTGAATGTCAGCGACGACATGACCGTGATGCAGGACGAAATCTTCGGCCCGCTGCTGCCGATCGTGCCTTATCGCGGCATCGACCAAGCCTTTGCCTACATCAACCAACGCCCTCGCCCGCTGGCCCTGTATTACTTCGGCTACAACAAACGCGAGCAGGACCGGGTGCTCCACGAGACCCATTCCGGCGGCGTCTGCCTGAACGACACCCTCCTGCACGTGGCCCAGGACGACATGCCCTTTGGTGGCATCGGCCCCTCGGGCATGGGCCACTACCACGGCCATGAAGGGTTCCTGACCTTCAGCAAAGCCAAAGGCGTGCTGGTGAAACAGCGCCTGAACGCGGCGAAATTGATCTACCCGCCCTACGGCAAATCGATCCAGAAACTGATCCAGAAGTTGTTCGTTCGCTGACACCGCCACCCACGGGATAACAATAAAAATGAACCCTAGCCTCACGGATTCACCCGCGCTGTCGCGGCGCGGCGTCTTGAAGATCGGCCTGTGTGCCAGCGCCTTCCTGGCCACGGCCGGGCTGGGCGCGAGCCTCAGCGGTTGCTCCAGCAGTACCCCAGCCAGCGGCTTTGCCATGTTGCGCACCAGTGACTTGCCGTTCCTGCGGGCGGTGATCCCGGTGCTGCTCGAAGGCGTCGCCAGCGCCCAGGATGTGGTCGCCGGGATTGAAGACACGCTGAAAAAACTCGACTACAGCCTGCAGCACCTGTCGCCGGAGATGTTCAAGCTCACTCAGCAACTGTTCGATGTGCTCGGCATGGGCATTACCCGCGGCCCGTTGACCGGTATCTGGGGCAGTTGGGAAAACGCCAGTGCCGAGCAGATCCGCAACTTCCTGCACCGCTGGGAAAACAGCTACCTGAACCTGCTGCGCATGGGCCAAGGCTCGTTGCTCAAGCTGGTGATCATGGCCTGGTATTTCCGCCCCGCCGCCTGGGCGCATTGCGGCTACCCCGGCCCGCCGAAGATCTGATTTGCATCCCAACAATAAAAACAAGAGACGACCCTGATGCCCGTACCCGATCTGTTCCGCGACGGCCTGGCCCGCGGCTGGAAAACCCACAATGGCGCCGCCCTCGACAGCGACCTGACCCTGGAAGCCGACGTGGCCATCATCGGCAGCGGCGCCGGTGGCGGCACCACCGCCGAAATCCTCAGCGCCGCCGGCTACAAGGTGCTGCTGATCGAAGAAGGCCCGCTCAAGACCAGCAGCGACTTCAAGCTGCTGGAGGACGAGGCCTACGCCAGCCTGTATCAGGAAGGCATTGGCCGCATGAGCAAGGACGGCGCCATCACCATCCTGCAGGGTCGTGCGGTGGGCGGCACCACGCTGATCAACTGGACCTCCAGTTTCCGCACCCCGGATGCCACCCTTAGCCATTGGGCCAGCGAGTACGCGGTCAAAGGCCACAGCAGCGCGGAGATGGCACCGTGGTTCGAAACGATGGAGCAGCGCCTGGGCATCGCGCCGTGGGCCATCCCCCCAAATGCCAACAATGATGTGATCCGCAAAGGCTGCGAAAAGCTCGGCTATAGCTGGCATGTGATCCCGCGCAACGTGCGTGGCTGCTTCAACCTGGGTTATTGCGGCATGGGCTGCCCGGTCAACGCCAAGCAGTCGATGCTGGTGACCACCATCCCGTCCACCCTGGAAAAAGGCGGCGAGCTGCTGTACCTGGCGCGCGCCGAGCACCTCAAATACAGCGGTGACACCATCAGCAGCCTGGAATGCGTGGCGATGGACGCGCGTTGCGTGGCGCCTACCGGGCGCAAGATCACCGTGAAGGCCAAACATTACGTGCTGTCGGGCGGCGGCATCAATAGCCCGGCGCTGCTGATGCGCTCGGACGCCCCCGACCCGCATTCGCGGCTGGGCAAGCGGACCTTTTTGCACTTGGTGAACTTCTCCGCCGGGCTGTTCGATGAGGTGATCAACCCGTTCTACGGCGCGCCGCAGTCGATCTATTCCGATCACTTCCAATGGCAGGACGGCACCACCGGCAAAATGTCCTACAAGCTGGAAGCACCGCCCCTGCATCCAGGCTTGGCCAGCACCTTGTTCGGCGGCTATGGCACGCAGAACGCCTTGGACATGGGCCAATTGCCACACACCCACGCCATGCTCGCGCTGTTGCGTGACGGTTTTCACCCCGACAGCCAGGGCGGCAGCGTGGATTTACGCGGTGACGGTACGCCGGTGCTCGATTATCAGGTTTCACCCTATGCCTGGGACGGCCTGCGCCGGGCCTTCCACAGCATGGCCGAGATCCAGTTCGCGGCGGGCGCCAAGTCGGTCAAGCCCATGCACCACGACGCCGGGTTCGTGAACACCTTGGCCGAGGCGCGCAGTGTGATTGACGGTTTGAATCTGGAATTGCACCGGACAACCCTGGGCAGCGCCCATGTGATGGGCGGCTGTGCCATGGGTGAAGATCCAAAAAACGCGGTGGCTGACAGCCTTGGTCGGCATCACCAATTGCGCAATCTGTCGATCCACGATGGCTCGTTATTCCCCACCAGTATTGGGGCTAACCCGCAATTATCGGTGTACGGATTAACCGCTCAATTGGCAACAGCCTTGGCCGAACGTCTGAAAACAGCGTGAAAAAACACGCTATTCACGATGTCTATACGGCTTTCTTATGCATAAGTTGACTTGGCCGACCGGGATGGCTGCGATACCATCCGGTTCCCCAACGGACTCCGCCAGGACGACGCGATGAACCGAGTGTTGTACCCAGGTACCTTCGACCCGATTACCAAAGGCCATGGCGATCTGGTCGAACGCGCCTCTCGCTTGTTCGACCATGTGATCATCGCAGTCGCGGCCAGCCCCAAGAAAAACCCGCTGTTTCCCCTGGAACAGCGCGTGGAGCTGGCGCGTGAGGTCACCAAACACCTGTCCAACGTGGAAGTGGTGGGTTTTTCCACGTTGCTGGCGCATTTCGCCAAGGAGCAGAACGCCAATGTGTTCCTGCGTGGCCTGCGCGCGGTGTCGGATTTCGAATACGAATTCCAGCTGGCCAACATGAACCGCCAACTGGCGCCGGACGTAGAAAGTCTGTTCCTCACGCCGTCGGAACGTTATTCGTTCATTTCCTCGACGTTGGTGCGTGAAATTGCCGCTTTGGGCGGGGATATCACCAAGTTCGTGCACCCGGCCGTGGCTGATGCGCTGACGCTGCGCTTCAAGAAGTAATGTGGTGAGCGGGCTTGCCCCGCGTTGGGCTGCGTAGCAGCCCTAATAAAGACTCGCGTCGCCTCAGGTGAATAACCGGTCGTCTGGTTTTGGGGCCGCTTCGCTGCCCAACGCGGGGCAAGCCCGCTCACCACAGCTCGCACTGCGGGCGCCAATGCGGCACAATTGCGCGCATTAGTTTTCAGATGCCTTGGCTGACAGCCCTGGCAGGAGTTTCCATGTCCCTGATCATCACCGACGATTGCATCAATTGCGACGTCTGCGAACCCGAGTGCCCGAACGCCGCCATCTCCCAGGGCGAAGAGATCTACGTGATCGACCCTAACCTGTGCACCCAGTGCGTCGGTCACTACGACGAGCCTCAGTGCCAACAGGTATGCCCGGTGGATTGCATTCCGCTGGATGAAGCCCATCCGGAGTCGGAAGAGCAGTTGATGGAGAAGTACCGGAAGATTACCGGTAAGGCTTGAGCTTCTTTAGTGCCTGTAAGGGCCTCATCGGGGGCAAGTCAGCCATCACACCGCAATCAGCTCTGGCACCTGGGGCAAAACACACTCGCCCGCTGCCCCAGCACCACGTTGCGCAATTCGCTCCCACAGACCTTGCACGCCTCGCCACCCCGGCCGTAGACGAACAATTCCTGCTGGAAATACCCCGGCTGCCCGTCCCCCCCGATAAAGTCCCGCAACGTGGTGCCGCCACGCTCGATCGCCGCCGCCAGAATGCGCTTGATCTCGATCGCCAGCTTCAAATAACGCCCGCGTGAAATACCGCCCGCAGCGCGACGCGGATCAATCCCCGCCGCAAACAACGCCTCAGTCGCATAGATATTGCCCACGCCCACCACTACCGCGTTGTCCATGATGAACGGCTTCACTGCCATCGACTTGCCGCGAGACAGTTGAAACAAGCGCTCGCCGTCAAACAGCTCGGTCAACGGCTCCGGCCCCAGGCGCAGCAGCAACTCGTGGTTGTGCGGGTCCTGGCTCCAGAGCATCGCGCCGAAACGCCGAGGGTCGGTGTAGCGCAGGGCCAGGCCGGACTCCAGCTCGATGTCCACATGTTCATGCTTGGCCGCCGGCATGCCGACTTCGACCAGGCGCAGGTTGCCCGACATGCCCAGGTGGCTGATCAAGGTGCCCACTTCGGCATTGATCAACAGGTACTTGGCCCGCCGTTCCACCAGCACGATGCGCTGGCCGGACAGGCGCACATCCAGGTCTTCCGGGATCGGCCAGCGCAGGCGTCGCTCACGCACCACCACGCGGCTGACCCGCTGGCCTTCCAGGTGCGGCGCAATGCCGCGCCGGGTGGTCTCGACTTCAGGTAACTCGGGCATGTGTACCTCGTGAAGGGGGGATCAGTGCGCGCCCAGTTCGCGGATCGACAACTTCATGCTTTCGAAGTCGTAGTCCGACAGGCCCACGTAGTCCAGCACCAGGTGGCCGATGGCATTCCACTCATGATCCACCGACTGGTTGCCCAGCACGCGGTAGGACGAGCAGATGTGCTCGGCCATCTTCAGGATTGCCAGCAGGTTTTTCAGCTGCGAATTGCGCGACGATTCATCGCTGAAAATGGCCAAGGCATTGTGGTGGTTGGCGATGGCGTCGGTCACATGCTCCGGCAGGCGCCACGATTTGGCGGTGTAGTAGCCGACCACGGCATGGTTGGTGTTGAACGCATTGTTTTCGGTGTCGACCACGCGGCAGTCGGGGCCGGCGTTGGCGTAGGCCTCTTCGAGCACCGTCATGTAAGTGGGGAAGCGCTTGAGCATCAGCGGCACGCCGCAGTCGTGGAACAGCCCCAGGGCATAGGCCTCGTCCACCGCCTGGGCGCCGGTGCGCTTGGCCAGGGTCAGGCAGGTCATGGCCACGTCCTGGGCGGTGTCCCAGAAGCGGTTGAGGGTGACGATGGTGTCGTCGCTCATCTCGCCCCTGATCGACAGGGCGTTGATCAGGTTGATGATCGATCGGCTGCCCAGCAGGTTCACCGCGCGCTGGATCGAGGCGATCTTGTTGCTCAGCCCGTAATAAGACGAATTGACGATCTTCAGCAGCGCGCCGGACAGGCCCGGGTCTTGGGAGATCAACCGCGCGATTACTTCCAGGTCCGGGTCGGGCATGTACTGCTCCATCTGCAAATCCACCATGATTTGCGGCTGGGGCGGCACGCTGATGCCTTGGAGGGCCTGCTGGATCTGTTCGGCGGAAAGCTCTTGGGACATAAGTACATACTCTGGGCTAGGAGGGGATTCTAACCCCGATGGGAAGCTCACCGACACCTCAAAAACCGGATTGAAAGCGGACCAAATGTGGGCGCCGGCTCCCACATGTCCGGCGGCGCGGCCAACAACGGCACAACACGGTATACTCCCGCTCTTTTTTCCGGAGCGACGTCATGTCCCTGCCAAGCCTGCGTCTCAAAGCCAACGCCGATCGTCGTTTGCGCAACGGCCACCTGTGGGTCTACAGCAACGAAATCGACGTAGCCGCCACCCCTCTTCACGGCTTCCAGGCAGGCGATCAGGCTATCCTGGAAGCGGCCGGCGGCAAGACCCTGGGCATCGTGGCCATGAGCCCGAACAACCTGATCTGCGCGCGCCTGCTGTCGCGTGACATCAAGTTGCCGCTGGACAAGTCGCTGCTGGTGCACCGCCTCAACGTCGCCCTGTCCCTGCGTGATCGCCTGTTCGACAAGCCGTTCTACCGCCTGGTCTACGGCGATTCCGACCTGCTGCCGGGCCTGGTGGTCGACCGTTTCGGCGACATCCTGGTGGTGCAGATCGCTTCGGCGACCATGGAAGCCCATAAGGAAGATGTGATCGCTGCACTGACCCAGGTGCTCAAGCCGAGCGGCATCCTGTTCAAGAATGACTCCGCCGCGCGCGACGCCGAAGGCCTCAACCGCTACGTCGAAACCGTGTTCGGCCTGGTGCCGGAGTGGGTCGCGCTGGAAGAAAACGGCGTGAAATTCGAAGCCCCGGTGATCCAGGGCCAGAAAACCGGCTGGTTCTACGACCACCGCATGAACCGCGCACGCCTGGCCCCATACGCCAAAGGCAAACGCGTACTCGACCTGTACAGCTACATCGGCGGCTGGGGCGTGCAAGCCGCGGCCTTCGGCGCCAGTGAAGTGTTCTGCGTCGACGCCTCGGCCTTCGCCCTCGATGGCGTCGAGCGCAACGCCGCGCTGAACGGCGTGGCCGAGAAGATGACCTGCATCGAAGGCGACGTCTTCGAAGCCCTCAAAGAGCTGAAAGCCAGCGAAGAGCGTTTCGACGTGATCGTCGCCGATCCACCGGCCTTCATCAAACGCAAAAAAGACATGAAAAACGGCGAAGGCGCCTACCGCCGCCTCAACGAGCAAGCCATGCGCCTGCTCAGCAAGGACGGCATCCTGGTCAGCGCGTCGTGCTCCATGCACCTGCCGGAAGACGACCTGCAAAACATCCTGCTGACCAGCGCCCGTCACCTGGATCGCAATATCCAGATGCTCGAACGCGGCGGCCAGGGTCCGGATCACCCGGTGCACCCGGCGATTGTCGAGACGCGGTATATCAAGAGCATTATGTGCCGGTTGTTGCCAAACAGCTAAAGCCAAGCACAGATAAAAATGTGGGAGGGGGCAAGCCACCTCCCACATTTGTTTTGTGGTTGCCGTGAAAACTTTTCCTACCCAAGCAAGCCACGTCAATTCAGGAAGTTTCTCTCAACGCTTTTGATTGAATTCCACTTTTCGCAGACTAGTATCGGTTTCTGGTTTTACTCCGGAAAACAAAAACAATGTCTGGGCCCACCCTCTCCCGCTTTATCCTCATCACCTGCATTTCACTGATCAGCTTCTTCCCGATCAATATCCTGCTGCCCTCTTTCCCCGCACTGGCAAACCGCTTCGACACGCCCAGCGCAGACATCGCGCTGTCCATCAGCCTGTTCACCCTGGTCTTTTCCATCTCACAACTGGTCGCCGGCCCGCTTTCGGATAAATGGGGACGCAAGGAAGTCCTGCTCGGCTGCATCACGCTGTCGATCCTCGGGGCGATAGGCTGCGCAACGGCCCCGGATTACCTGACCTTCCTGCTGTTTCGTACGATCCAGGCCATGGGCTGCGGCTTCTTCGTATTGGGCCATGCACTGGTGGAAGACCTGTTCGACGAGCAGGACCGAGCCCGGGTGCGCCTCTATTACATGACCCTGAGCGGCTCGTTTGTCGCGCTGTCGCCGCTGATCGGCTCCTGGCTGCAAACCACCTTCGACTGGCAAGGGAGCTTCTATGGGTTTGCGCTGATGGCATTGGGCATGTTGATCCATGCGTTTTGCATCCTGCCTTCCAAGGCTGCCAGCCCGCACCGCGCGCCCGTCTCGATCCTGGGCACGCTCAAAGCGGTCGCCGCCAATCGCGACTTCCTGCGCTATTGGTGGATCGCCGCCCTGGTGTTTGCCTGCTACTTCGCCTTGATCAGCGTGACACCGCTGATTTTCATGGATGCGCTGAAGCTGTCCGAATATCAGTACGCGCTGGTGCTGATGGTGTACGGCGTGGCCTACCTGCTCGGCGGCGTTGCTGCCTCGTACCTGCAAAAACGCATGGCGCTGGCCCGGCAAATCAACATCGGCCTCGGACTATTGCTCGTCGCGGGTGTGTTGCTGACGTTGATCATTATTTTTGAAGCCATCACCACCTTGACTCTGCTGATCCCGATGCTGATCAGCGCCCTGGCCGTGACGCTGGTTCGTCCGGCGGCGATTTCGGCGGCAATGCTGTTGTTCTCGAGCCGCGCGGGCACTGCCGCATCGGCCGGGAACAGCATCATGTTCCTCACGGCCGCCGTCAGCAGTGCGGCCTTGGCACAAACCGGAACGCATCTGCTGCTGACCATTGCGGCCAGCTTCATCGTGTTCAGCCTCTGGGGCTGGTTGACGAATTTACGGGTCGGGCGCTCACGCTTTCCCCTGTAGGAGCGAGGGGGACGCCTAGTTCTTGCTCGCGAAAAACTCATACACGACGCGGGCTACCTGTTAGCGCTGCGTTATCGTTTACGTTTTTCGCGAGCAAGCTCGCTCCTACAAGAAGACGGTGTAGAATCGGCCCTATTCATCGCCAGTCATCCCCCGGCGGGTTTATGAGCTCAAGGCCAATGCGCACGGCGATCCCGTCACGTTTGCGGCAACTTCCGGACACCAGTGCCATTTTTCGGGTGTTCCAGACGTCAATAGAAGCTCACTCCCCTTTGATACCGATTAGCCGCCCGGAGTGCTCCAATGCCTGATTACCGCTCGAAAACATCCACCCACGGCCGCAACATGGCCGGCGCCCGCGCACTGTGGCGTGCCACGGGGATGAAAGATGACGACTTCAAGAAGCCGATCATCGCGATTGCCAACTCGTTCACCCAGTTCGTACCGGGCCACGTGCACCTCAAGGACCTCGGCCAACTGGTCGCCCGCGAGATCGAACGCGCTGGCGGTGTCGCCAAGGAATTCAACACCATCGCCGTGGACGACGGCATCGCCATGGGCCATGACGGCATGCTGTACTCGCTGCCGAGCCGCGAGATCATCGCCGACTCCGTGGAGTACATGGTCAACGCCCACTGCGCCGACGCCATCGTCTGCATCTCCAACTGCGACAAGATCACCCCCGGCATGCTGATTGCCGCCCTGCGCCTGAATGTCCCGGTGATCTTCGTCTCCGGCGGCCCGATGGAAGCCGGCAAGACCAAGCTCGCCTCCCATGGCCTGGACCTGGTCGACGCCATGGTCATCGCCGCCGATTCCAGCGCTTCTGACGAGAAGGTTGCGGAATACGAGCGCAGCGCCTGCCCGACCTGCGGTTCGTGCTCCGGCATGTTCACCGCCAACTCGATGAACTGCCTGGTCGAAGCCCTGGGCCTGGCGTTGCCGGGCAACGGTTCCACACTGGCCACCCACAGTGACCGCGAGCAACTGTTCCTGCAGGCCGGCCGCACCATCGTCGAGCTGTGCAAACGCTACTACGGCGAGAACGATGAGTCGGTGTTGCCGCGCAATATCGCCAACTTCAAGGCGTTCGAAAACGCCATGACCCTGGACATCGCCATGGGCGGTTCCACCAACACCATCCTGCACTTGCTCGCCGCGGCCCAGGAAGCCGAGATCGATTTCGACCTGCGCGACATCGACCGTCTGTCCCGTCACGTGCCACAACTGTGCAAAGTCGCGCCGAACATCCAGAAGTACCACATGGAAGACGTGCACCGCGCCGGCGGGATCTTCTCGATCTTAGGCTCGCTGGCCCGTGGCGGCCTGCTGCACACCGACCTGCCGACCGTGCACAGCAAATCCCTGGCCGAAGGCATCGCCAAATGGGACATCACCCTCACTGACGACGAAGCCGTGCACACCTTCTTCAAGGCTGGACCGGCCGGTATCCCGACCCAGACCGCGTTCAGCCAGTCGACCCGTTGGGACACCCTGGACGACGACCGTGAAAACGGCTGCATCCGCAGTGTCGAGCACGCCTACTCCAAGGAAGGCGGCCTGGCCGTGCTGTACGGCAACATCGCCCTTGACGGCTGCGTGGTGAAAACCGCCGGTGTGGATGAATCCATCCACGTCTTCGAAGGCCGCGCCAAGATCTACGAAAGCCAGGACAGCTCGGTACGCGGCATCCTCGCCGACGAAGTCAAGGAAGGCGACATCGTGATCATCCGCTACGAAGGCCCGAAAGGCGGCCCGGGTATGCAAGAGATGCTCTACCCGACGTCGTACCTGAAGTCCAAGGGCCTGGGCAAAGCCTGCGCCCTGCTCACCGACGGCCGCTTCTCCGGCGGCACCTCGGGTTTGTCTATCGGCCACGCTTCGCCTGAAGCCGCTGCCGGCGGTGCAATTGGCCTGGTGCAGGACGGCGACAAGGTACTGATCGACATTCCGAACCGCTCGATCAACCTGTTGATCAGTGACGAAGAACTGGCTGCACGCCGGGTCGAGCAGGACAAGAAAGGTTGGAAGCCGGTCGAAAAGCGTCCGCGCAAAGTCACTACTGCGTTGAAGGCTTACGCCCTGCTGGCCACAAGCGCCGACAAGGGTGCCGTGCGTAATAAGGCAATGCTGGATGGGCTGTAAGCCCCATCAATAGCCTCGAAAATGCCCCGATCTCCGGGGCATTTTTTTGTCCGCCGCTGGAACCCAATACCATCAGCTACCAATAAATAAACTGACCCTACCGAGCTCAGCACTGCAAAGGCCCGTTCGTGATCTCAGTTTTCTAACAGGTAACGCTTATGCCCAGAATCGCGCCCCCCTCTCCTGTCACGGTTTCCACGCCCCTCCAGCATCCCCCACAACACACAGAAAACCCGCCGCCAAAAGGGGCAATCCCTCTTGGTGAGCATTTCTACCTGTTCCAGGGCCCCACACAGCAGTCTCCCAGAAAGCTGATCATCAGCGCCCATGCCGCCTACTTTCCGGGTATGAACTTGAAAGTGCCGGGGAAGACGTCTCTTATTTTTTATGGCCCGGATGGTCATTCGCTGCAAGACCCCACCCTGGGCGCCGTAGCCCGGAAAACCGTCGAAATTTACGAGAAAACCCGTCCTGGTGGAAACGTCCGAAATTATATGCTCGGCAAATATCAGGAAGAGTCTTACAACAACATTCGGTATACCGTGAACAACTCGGACTTCGACGTGCTGACTGTGCGCAACCGGAAAAAACCTTCACTCACCCTGAGGAACATTACTATCACTTTGCAGGACGCCCTCACGGCGGTGAATAACAAGGGGCTGCAGTATCAAGAGATTCACGCTTCATTCTGTCGCCCGAACTTACTTAATCCTGCTGCCCCTCTATACCGTGCGCCTTTGCGTGAAGGAAGCTGCAACACAGCTCAGGTAACTTAAGGCGATGCAGGCTGAAATGCCGCACATAAAAAGTGCCCCGCCAAGGGCCAGGCACTTTTATGCGGATGAATTCAGAACTGCGGCGTGTAGGTCATGGTGAACATCACATTACGCGGATCGCCGTAGTAGTTGCTGCCCCAGTTCGCGTTGTAGGCAGGGATGTAGTACTTCTTGTCGAACAGGTTGTACAGGTTCGCCGCGACGGTGAATTCCTGGTTGATCTTGTAGGCCACCCGCGAATCCCACAGCGCATTGCCCGGCACGCTGAAAGTGCGGTCGTAGGCCACGGTACTGCTTTGCGCGGTCACCCCGGCACCGACACTGACTTTGTTCCAGTCCCCCGGCAACTGGTAATCGCCCCAGACCTTGAGCAGATGCTTGGGCGTCCAGGTGCTGAAGACCTTGCCTTCGTAGGTGTCGTCCTTGAGAAACTTGGTGGTGTTGTAGGTGTAGCTGGAGACCAGTTGCAGGCCCGGCAGCACTTCGCCGCCCAATGTCGCTTCGAAGCCTTGGCTGCGGACCTTGCCCGAGGCGACCGAGCAGTACCAGCCGCCACAGTTCATCGGCCCTTGCAGGTCCTGCACGCCACGGTTTTCCTGGTCGTAGCGGAAGATGGCAAAGGAGGTATTCAGGCGGCCATCGGCCAGTTCACCCTTGAGGCCAAGCTCGTAGTTCTTGCCCTCGATAGGCTTGAGCAGGGAGCCGGAGGTGGTCAGGTTGGTTTGCGGCTCGAACGCATCGGCGTAACTGGCGTAGGCTGACCATTGATCATTGAGAGCGTATACCAGGCCCGCATACGGCGTGACCTTGCCACTAGTCTGAGTGGAGCTTCCAGACGGGCTGCCGTACACACCCCGGGAACCGCTCTGGTCAATGTACGAATAGTCATACCAACTGGTACGCGCACCAACGATCAAGGTCAGCGGGTCGAGTATTTTCACGCGCCAGGTGCCGTAGATGCCTTTCTGCCGAATGTCGTACCAGCTCTTGGACGCATTTCCCGCCTGAAACAGCTGGTATTTGTCGCGCTGCGGACGGTTGTGGTCGATGTTGAAAATATCGGCGCCAGCCGTTGCCGCCCGGGCCCACTGGTCGTCGGTGGTGAGTTTGGAATAGTTGGCACCCAGCACGACCTCCTGCTGGATACCCAGGCCTTCGAACTTGCCATTTACATACGCATCCGCACCACGACTTTTCGTATTGAAGTCGGTAACCCAGTCCACGTAACGCACGGTACCGGTGTCGCCGGGGTTGGGGATCGCGTCCCACGTCGCTTGGTAGGTCGCGTCGTTGTGTTCGTCCATGGCCACAAGGGCGGCTTTCACTTTCCAGTCATCATTGAAGCGATGCTCGATGTCGGCAAACACCTGGGTCTGGTTATTGACAGCTCGGTTCCAACTGGCGCCGACAAAGGTCGAGCGCGGCAGGCCGATATCGCTGCCGTTTTCATAACGCGGCAATGACATGAAGTTGGGCCGCAAATGGCCCTTCTGGTTGCTGATGCCCACGCCGACGGTGGTGTCAGGCGTGAAGTCGTAGTCCACCGCCGCGTAGACCGTCTGATTCCAGCCGCCGACATAATCGACAAAGGAGTTGGTGGTGTCGTAATCCGTCACAAACCGGCCGCGCAAGGTGCCTTCGGCGTTCAGCGGTCCACCTGCATCCACCTGAGTGCCGTAATGGTCCCAGGAGCCGGCCTTGGCGGTGACGGTCACCGTAGGCGCATGCTGGCCGCGCTTGCGCACCAGGTTCATGGTGCCACCGGGGCTGTTCGCGCCTTGCAGTAAGGCGGCCGGGCCGCGCAAGGTTTCGACGCGGTCGTAGATCGCCATGTTTTCGGTGAGATAGCTGCCCAGCGCGTAGGTGTTACGTGGGATGCCGACGCCGTCGTATTGCAGGGTGCCGATCTCGAAGCCACGGGAGAAGATGAACATGCCGGGGCCGGGGGATTTGGTTGCGGTCAGGCCGGGCGTGCGCTTGACCACTTCGGAGAGCTTGGTGGTGTTCTGGTCATCCATCTGCTTGCGGGTCATGACGCTGACCGATTGCGGGATATCCTTGAGCTTCTGCTCACCCTTGCCCAGGGTCACTGCGCCGGTGGTGTAGGAGCCGCTGCCTTCGGTGGTGGCGCCCAGGTGTTCGGCGCTGATGGTAGTGGCACCGACTTCGATGGCTGCGCCTGTGTCCATGCGCTTTTCCAGGGTCACGGTGTCCGCGTTGATAAACGCCGCGCTCAACCCGGTGCCGCCGAGCAATTGCCCCAAGGCTTCGCGCTGGCCGAGGTTACCTTTGACACCCGGCGACAGCACACCCTGGGTCAACTCACCCGACACCAGCACCTGAATTCGCGTCACCGCCGAAAACGCCGCCAGCGCACCGTCCAGGCTTTGCCCTGCAATATCGAAACGGTAGGTCTGGGCCTGGGTGGTTTCGGCGGCCTGCAAATACAGCGGCGCAGTGCCGAAGGCCATGGAAATGGCCAGTGCCAGCAAGGGCTGTGCGGCGAATCGGTGTGCCATGGATGGTGCTCCCCGGTGCAAAAAGTCTGTGATCGGCGCCGCACTACTTGAGAGTGCTTACTATTTACGCCTCAGTGATCAAGGACGAGTGCTTGGGGAGAAACCCTGAAAGTTTTTTCAAAAACTTGCTATTACGATGCTTTCCCTTCGCGCAACACCAGCAAATACGGGGTGTAATGCTCGACGCGCAGGTTAAGCGTGAACTCCAGCGCTTTGATCACGGCGTCGGGTTTGTCGATTTCAAACACACCCGACACCACGCGATTGCGCAGCGCATCTCCCAGCACCAGGGTTTTACCCGGCCAGTAGCGGTTCAACTCGCTGACCACTTCCGACAACGGTTGCTGGCGAAACACCAGTTGCCGTTGGCGCCAGGCAAAGCCACTGGCCGGGTCGAAAGCGTGGACCTCGGCCAGGCGTTGGCCTTGATATTCCACGGCCCGCCCGGGCTCCAGGTACACCGGTTCACCACTGCCGGCACTGACCTGCACCTTACCCTGCGCCACCTGCACGCGTGTTTGCGCATCGCGCCGCGCAACGCTGAACTGCGTACCGACCACCTTCACCCAGCCGTCGCCGGACTGCACCACGAACGGCCGCGCCGGATCTTTGGTGACGTCGAAGAAACCTTCGCCACGCAGCAAACGGATCTGCCGCTCGCCAGCGCTCAAGCGGATTTGCACCGCACTGTCGGTGTTGAGTTGCAGATGCGAGCCATCGGCCAGTTCGATACTGCGCGACTCGCCGGTGCCGGTGGCGTAGTCCGCGCGCAGACGGTCGAGCCATGGCGTGTTCTGGACGGTGAGGCCCACCGCCAGCAACACCGCCGCAGCGCACGCCCAACGCGGCCAGCGTCGCGCCGGCTTGCGCCAGGCGGCCTGTTCGGCGCGGCGAATCACCCGCGCCGGTTCGCGCAGGCCGCCGAGCATCGCCTGCACCTCCTGCCAAGCGTCATCCTGAGCCTGGCCTTGCCCCAGCCAGGCGGCAAAGGCGTCCATGTCGGCCGGCGTCACGTCCTCGGCCTGCAGGCGGAAATACCAGCCGGACGCTTCTTCGAACAACTCGTCGGCAGTGGAGGTGGCGGTCATGAGCGACGTCCTTGTTCATCGCAGGCAAGCCGCGTCTTGATGTACGCGCGGCATTCAATCAAGGCGCGACGCAGCTGGTATTCCACGCTGCGCGCCGTAATCGACAGGCGTTCGCCAATCTCGCGGTAGGAAAGTTCGTCGACATGATAGAGCAGGAAGATCTGCCGAGTCGCTGCGGGCAACGCCAGGATCGCGTCCTGCATCAGTTGCTCCTGTTGGTAGGCGGCCAATTGCTCGTCGGCACCTGGGTTGCTGCACGGCAGCTCTTCGCTGGGCTCGCCGGCGTCCAGGCGCTCACGGCGGATGGCTTGGCGCTGGTGATCGCGCACCAGGTTGCTGGCGATGGTGAAGAGGAAGGCTGGGAGGTTGTCGATCTTTTCGCCGGAGTCCAGGCGGGCCAGACGCAGGAACGACTCCTGGGTCAGGTCGGCGGCCACCTGGGCGCTGCCGGTGCGGCGAGTGACGAAGGCTTCGAGGGCTTTCTTCTGCTCCGCGAACAGGCGCGCGATCTGTGAATTCCAAGAGAGCACAGCACTACCTTGAGAAGAACGGAGGGTTCAGGAAGTGCGCACGCTAGCAGATGATGAGATTGGTTCGCAATTGATATGTATTTTTGCCTGGTTTTTTTGGTGCTCTTGAGGCCGCCATGGAGGGCAAGCCCCCTCCCACATTTTGATGTGTGAACACCTTCAACGGTGGGAGCGGGCTTGCCTGCGATGCAGGCGACTTGGTGTTACTGAATCTCGTCAGGCTTGACGATCACCCAGTTCTTGTCGGCCGTCACCGGCAACCCTTCCTTGGCCTGGGCCGCCGCATGCTTGGCCATCATGCCGTTAAGTTGAGTCATGTATTTGTCCTTGCGGTTGATCCACAGGTGGATGCCGCCCTTGGCCACGTCCACATCGTGGAACAGCATGTAGCCGTCGCTGGTCGGCGTATCGCCGCCGACGATCACCGGTTTTTTCCATTCGTCGATGTAGGTCAGGATCGCCGCGTGCTTGCCGGCCATCCACGTTGCCGGGGTCCACAGGTAGGGGGTCAACTCCAGGCCAAGGTTGGCTTTTTCGTCGTATTTGCCGGCGGCGATCTGTTTACGTGCGGTGGTCAGTTCGCCGGTCTTGCGGTCCTTGAGCAAGGTCGTCACGCCAATGACGTTCTCCGGTTTGACGTTGTAGCCGTACTTCGGATCGGCGGCGACCATGCGCACCAGTTCTTCCGACGCGGCAGTCATCACGTACACCTCGATGCCGTTTTCCATCAGCTTGTTGTACAGCTCGGCCTGGCCTGTGAATACTTTCGGCGGCTGTACCTCGGACTTCTTCACCACGTCGCCTTCGAAATAGCTGACCGGCACCGGTTTGCCGGAGGCCATCAACTCATCCACCTGCACCTTGAGTTCCTTGAGGGTGAAGCCGGAAAACACCTGCGCAACCCACGGGTAGCAGACCATGTCGTCGACTTCGCAGAGGCGATAGTAGTAGCTGAACAGGCTTTCCTTATGGTCGGCCGTGTCTTTGAACGGCATCAGCTTGAGCGACGGGTCGAGGCTGTCGCGGGTGATCAGGCCCTTGTTTTCCATGTAGGGCAGCAAGGACTCTTCGAGGTCGTAGCGGTAGCTGGTGTTGTCCATGTCGAACACCGCGAAGTTACCCTTGTTGGCGTTGGCGGCGATCATCTCGTTCAGTTGTTTGGCGGCAGGTGCCGGCCAGTGTTTCAACTCGGTGGCGGCAAACGCCTGACTGGCGAGCCCCAGGCAAAGTACGGCGGATACCAGTAGTTTCGGCGCGAGCTTCATAGGCGTTGTCTCCCTGAGTGAAAGACATCGACGCTAACAAATCCCTGTGACAGTTCCCATGTCGAGCACGACAGTGCACATCCTGATCCCGCCAGCGGCATACACCTGAGCGTCAAACGCTTATTCCAAAAACGACAGCCACCATTCCATATTGGTATTAAATCAATATATTTCAAGCTGTTAGGCTTTCCGGTTCGCAATCGCAGGCTCACGCGATTGGCTGCCTTCTCAACGGAGCTTCAATGAATCTGCCCCTGATTCTCAATTTACTGGTGTTCGTGGCCCTGTTGCTGGGCCTGGCACAAACCCGTCGCACCCACTGGAGCCTCGCCAAGAAGGTCCTGTTCGCCCTGGTCCTGGGCGTGCTGTTCGGTGCGGCTTTGCACACGATCTATGGCGACGGCAACCCAGTGCTCAAAGCCTCCATCGGCTGGTTCGACTTGGTTGGTAATGGTTACGTGCAACTGCTGCAAATGATCGTGATCCCGCTGGTATTTGCCTCGATCCTCAGCGCCGTGGCGCGCCTGCATAACGCAGCGTCCCTGGGCAAGATCAGTTTCCTGACCATCGGCACCCTGTTGTTCACCACCGCGATTGCAGCGTTGATCGGTATCGGCCTGACCAACCTGTTCGGCCTCACCGCCGAAGGCCTGGTGGCCGGCACCCAGGAAATGGCGCGCCTGCAAGTAATCCAGAACGATTACGCGGGCAAGGTCGCCGACCTGAATATCCCGCAGTTGCTGCTCTCGTTCGTGCCAGCCAACCCGTTCGCCGACCTGGCCCGGGCCAAGCCGACGTCGATCATCAGCGTGGTGATTTTCGCCGCATTCCTCGGGGTTGCCGCACTGCAACTGCTCAAGGATGACGTGGAAAAAGGCCAGAAGGTCCTCAACGCCATCGACACCCTGCAAGCCTGGGTAATGCGCCTGGTGCGCCTGGTGATGAAGCTGACCCCGTACGGTGTACTGGCGCTGATGACCAAAGTAGTCGCCGGTTCCAACCTGCAGGACATCATCAAGCTCGGCAGTTTTGTCGTGGTGTCGTACCTGGCCCTGGGCCTGATGTTCGTGGTGCACGGCCTGCTGCTGTCCCTGGCCGGGATCAACCCACTGCGCTTCTTCCGCAAGGTCTGGCCGGTGCTGACGTTTGCCTTCACCAGCCGCTCCAGCGCGGCGGCGATCCCACTGAGCATTGAGGCGCAGACCCGCCGCCTGGGCATCCCGCAATCCATCGCCGGCTTCGCCGCCTCGTTTGGCGCGACCATCGGCCAGAACGGCTGCGCCGGTCTCTACCCTGCCATGTTGGCGGTGATGGTAGCGCCGACCGTGGGCATCAACCCGCTGGACCCACTGTGGATCGCGACCCTGGTAGCGATTGTGACCCTGAGTTCGGCCGGTGTGGCGGGCGTAGGCGGCGGCGCGACCTTTGCCGCGTTGATCGTGCTACCAGCCATGGGCTTGCCGGTGTCACTGGTGGCGCTGCTGATTTCCGTGGAGCCGTTGATCGACATGGGTCGCACGGCGCTGAACGTGAATGGTTCGATGACGGCGGGGGCGATTACCAGCCAGGTCATGGGGCAGACGGATAAAGCGTTGTTGGATGCGGATGAGCATGCGGAGTTAGCGCAGGCCTGATAGGCCGCCATCGGGGGCAAGCCCCCTCCCACAGTTGATCGAGTTCCAACATGAGAATGCGATCGAGTGTGGGAGGTGGCTTGCCCCCGATGCTTTTAGGCTTTTTCCCAGACTTCGAAGTTGTAAGCCGGCTTATCACCTTCGGCGGGGTTCGGCAGATTGGAAACCAACTTCCACTGGCTCGCATCAAACGCCGGAAACCACGCATCCCCCTCCGGGCTCAGCGCCACGCGCGTCAGGTACAGGCGATCCGCCTGTTCCAGCCCCTGCGCATACAACTGCGCACCGCCGATCAGCATCAGCTCATCCACGCCCTGCTCCAGCGCCCAGGCTTCAGCCCGCGCCACGGCGGCATCGAGTGACGGAAAAACTTCCGCACCTTCCAGCGCCAGATCGGTCTGACGGCTGACCACAATGTTCAAGCGCCCCGGCAGCGGTCGGCCCAGGGAGTCCCAGGTCTTGCGCCCCATGATGATCGGCTTGCCGAGCGTGGTGGCCTTGAAATATTTGAAATCCCCCGGCAAATGCCAGGGCATGCTGTTGTCGACGCCGATCACGCGGTTTTCACCGAGGGCTGCGATCAGGCTTAAAGGGAGAGTTTTTTTCATGGCGACGAGAATACCAGAGGTGCGAGTCAGCAGTTATGCTCCAGGCTCACGAACACAACAGGATGGCGCGTGACAGCACTGACCCCCCTGCACAAACTCTGGCTGACGGAAACCGTGCGCCTGCGTGAAGAACACGCCGGCCCCTTGGAAGACCAGGAAGCCAATCGCCTCGCCCGCACAGCGGGCGGCGACCTGCCGACGCGCATTCAACAGCGCGCCCTGCACCTCGCCGAACACGACGGCCTGACCGCCGCCCTCACGCGCTGGCTGCAAGGTGCACGCCTGGCGCTGGTGCTGCTGGCGGTGGTGGCCGTCATCAGCGGTGCGGGCCTGGCCTTTGCGGCGCTGGGCAACGGCTTGACCCCAGTGAATGTGTTCTGGGCCCTGGGCAGCCTGCTCGGCCTGAACCTGATCCTGCTGTTGAGCTGGGCGTTGGGGCTGTTGTTTGCCGGCGAACACAGCGCCAGCCTCGGGCGCTTGTGGTTGTGGTTGAGTGAAAAGCTTGCGCGCGATGCCAAGGCCGCCCAACTGGCCCCCGCGTTGCTGCTGTTGCTGCAACGGCAGAAACTCAATCGCAGGGCAGTGGGCGTGCTGGTCAACAGCCTGTGGTTGCTGGCGCTGCTCAGCGCGCTGGTGATTCTGCTGACGCTGCTCGCCACCCGCCGTTACGGCTTTGTGTGGGAAACCACCATCCTCGGCGCCGACACCTTTGTCGCCGTGACCCAGGCCCTCGGCACCCTGCCCGCCCTGCTGGGCTTCAATGTGCCGACCGTCGAGATGATCCGTGCCAGCGGCGACTCCGCCCTGAACATCGAAAGCGCCCGCCAGGCCTGGGCCGCCTGGTTGGTCGGGGTATTGCTGGTCTACGGCCTGCTGCCAAGATTGATCCTCGCCCTGCTGTGCCTGTGGCGCTGGAAACGCGGGCGCGCCGCCTTGCGCCTGGACCTCAACCTGCCCGGCTACAGCCCACTGCGCGAACGCCTGATGCCCAGCAGCGAGCGCCTTGGGGTCAACGACGCCGCGCCGGAACAGCTGCACCACGTCACCGGCGGCGTCAGTGAGCTGGAAAGCGACGGCGCCTTACTCGTCGCCATCGAGCTGGACGATCAGCACCCTTGGCCACCCAAGCTGCCGGCCAATGTGAAGCACGCTGGCATCCTCGACAGCCGCGAATCGCGTAACAAGCTTCTGGAGCAACTCAGCCGCTTCCCACCCGCGCGCCTGGCCATCGCCTGCGACCCGCGCCGTTCGCCCGACCGTGGCAGCCTGGCGCTGATCGCCGAACTCGCACGCAGCGCCGCCGCTACTCGTGTATGGCTGCTGCAAGCCCCGCCCGGCCAGGCGCTGGATGCCGAGCGCCTGGGCGACTGGCACAGCGCGCTGCAACAGTTGGAGCTGCCGTTCGCCGACTGCGCGCCGTTGAACTGGCTGGAGACCGGTCATGACTAAACCACTGAAACTCGCCGTGGTCGGCCACACCAACGTCGGCAAGACCTCGTTGCTGCGCACCCTCACCCGTGATGTCGGTTTCGGTGAAGTCTCCCATCGCCCCAGCACCACGCGGCATGTCGAAGGTGCGCGCTTGTCGGTCGACGGCGAAGCCTTGCTGGAGTTGTACGACACACCCGGCCTGGAAGATGCCATCGCCCTGCTCGATTACCTGGAACGCCTGGATCGCCCCGGCGAACGCCTGGACGGCCCGGCCCGCCTGGCGCGGTTCCTGGAGGGCAGCGAAGCCCGCCAGCGTTTCGAACAGGAAGCCAAGGTGCTGCGTCAACTGCTGGCCTCGGACGCCGGCCTGTATGTGATCGACGCTCGCGAGCCGGTGCTGGCCAAGTACCGTGATGAACTGCAAGTGCTGGCCAGTTGCGGCAAACCGTTGCTGCCGGTGCTCAACTTCGTCAGCAGCAGCGACCACCGCGAGCCGGACTGGCGTGAAGCCCTGGCGCGCCTCGGCCTGCATGCGCTGGTGCGTTTCGACAGCGTCGCACCGCCGGAAGACGGCGAACGTCGCTTGTATGAAAGCCTCGCCCTGCTGCTGGAAAACGCCCGGCCGCAGTTGCAGCGCTTGATCCTCGACCAGCAAGCCCAGCGCCAGGCCCGTCAACAGAGCGCCGCACGGTTGATTGCCGAATTGCTGATCGACTGCGCCGCGTGCCGACGCAGCGTGGTGACTGAAGATGAGCAACAAGCCATCAGCGATTTGCGCAAGGCGGTGCGTCAGCGCGAACAAAAATGCGTGGAGGCCTTGCTCAAGCTGTTCGGCTTCCGTCCACAGGACGCTGCCGCCAGCGACTTGCCGTTGCTCGACGGCCGCTGGGGTGATGACCTGTTCAACCCGGAAACCCTCAAGCAACTCGGCGTGCGCGTGGGCGGTGGTATTGCCGCGGGCGCGGCGGCCGGGGCCGGTGTAGACCTGCTGGTCGGCGGGCTGACCCTCGGCGCCGCCGCCCTGGCGGGCGCCATCGCCGGTGGCGCGTTGCAGACCGCACGCAGCTACGGCAGCCGCCTGCTGGGCAAGATCAAAGGCCAACGCGAGCTGACCGTGGACGACAGCGTGCTGCGCCTGCTCGCCCTGCGCCAGCGCCAGTTGCTCAAGGCCCTGAACCTGCGCGGCCATGCGGCGATGCACAGCATCAAGGTCGATACGCCCCAGGACAAGACCTGGCGCGAAGGCAAATTGCCGGACGCGTTGCAGAAGGCCCGCGCCCACCCGCAATGGTCGTCCCTCAACCCCCAGGCCAAACTGAGCCAGGCCGAGCGCCAGGAACAGGTCGAAGCCCTGGCCCAGCGCCTCGACGAGACTTAAGCCGCCAGCAGCTGCCGGGCCTTGGCCTTGAGCACCTCCAGGTCGAGCACCGACACGTGCATTGCCTTGGCCTGTTCGTCCCAGTGGCGCATGCGCAGGCTGACCTGAAACAACGGGTCCTGCTCAAACGCCCGGGCCTCCTCGGCCGTCATCACGCCGCCCTGGTAACCCAGGGTGCGGCGGCTGGCCTCGCTCAAGCGTGCGTAGTAGTCCGGCTGGCTGAACGTCAGGTAGCGCTTGGCTTCGACGTGGTACTCCACCAGCCTGGCCATGCGTTCACTGAAGCCTGCGCGACGCAAATAGTCGGCGCCCAACCGTTCATGGCTGAACACGCCATAACCGCCCATGTTCTCGCCATCCTGGCCACAGAGATGGCCGATATCGTGGAAGAACGCCGCCAGCACCACCTCATCATCGAAGCCTTCGGCCATGGCCAATTGCGCGGCCTGGGACATGTGCTCGATCTGCGACACCGGCTCGCCGATGTAATCCGCCGTGCCGTGCTGCTCGTACACACCAAAGACTTCGGCAATCGCACGTTCCGGGTTCATTAAGCGTCTCCCCACAGTGCGGTGATATTGCGCTCGGCCATCGCTGGCCCCACGCTCATGCCCACGCCGGTGTGCATCAGGGCGGCGCTCACGCCAGGTGCGGCCTGCACGAACGAAAACGGCGCCGGGCCCCTGGCACCGTAGACACCCTGCCAGCGCTCCACCACCTGGATCTTGCAACCCAAGGTCTGCTCGGCCAACTCGATCATCCAGTCATCCACTTGTTCGGCATTGAACGGCGAGGCGTCGCTGCCGTAGTCGTGGGAGTCGCCGATGATCAGTTCGCCATGGGGCGTCGGGCTGATCAGCAGGTGAATCCCGTGTGCATGCAAGTGCGGCGCATCGCGCAGGATCTGCGCCTGTACCGACGCGGCTTCAGGCAGGTCGGCAAAGGCGCCGTAATGCACGCAACTGAGGCCGGTGAGCAAGGCATGTTGCAGGTTGAGGTTGAGCGCAGGCCGGGCGCGCAGCATTTGCAGGCGGCAGATCTGCGGGTTGAGTTCGGCGATGCTCTCGGCCAACAGGGTTTGATAATCGTGGCCGGAACAGACGATGACTTGCTCGCCACGAAAGCTGCCCGCCGTGCTGTGCACCTGGCCCGGCTCCACGTCACGCACCAGGGTGGAGAAGTAAAATTCCACACCCAGTTGCTGGCTCAAGTAGTGGATCAGCGCCGGTATCGCCTCGCGCGAATACAGTTGCTGGTCGTCCTTGCCATGCAGCGCGGCACGGTGATGGCGGAACTGGCCGCCATACAGATCCTTCATAGCCGCGCCTTGCAGCAACTCAACGTTGTAGCCGTACTCTTGCGCACGACCGGCGCAGAAAGCTTCCAGCAGGTGTTCTTCCGCGTCGGTGCGGGCGAACAGGTACGAGCCATTGCGCTTCAATTGAAGGCCCGCCTCCTGTGCCCAATGCCCCCAGATTTCACGGCTTTGCCGTGCCAGGTCGAGCATCGGCCCCGGCGGCTGCCCGGTGACCAGGGCCTGGCCGAAGTTGCGCACCGAGGCGCCCAGGGGCGTGGCGCTGCGCTCGAACACCTTGACCTTGAGCCCACGCCTGGCGGCGGCGTAGGCGTGGGACAGGCCGAGGATGCCGGCGCCGATGATCAGTAGTTGTGTCATGAAGTGATGTCCTGTTTTCAAGACCGCCATCGGGGGCAAGCCCCCTCCCACAGGGGTACGCATTCCAAATGTGGGAGGGGGCTTGCTCCCGATGAGGCCAGTAGCCCTAACGAAAACCTTACTGCCCCGCCACCTTCTCCGACTTGCCGTCATAGCGCTTGCGCCACTCGGTCAAAATGCTGTCGCGATTCTTCGACGCCCAGGCAAAGTCGTTCTTGATCAAACGCTGCTCGTAGTCGGCCGGCAATTCAGTCTGCGGCTTGGCGATCCCCGGCTGGGCGAGCACGGCAAAGTTGTCCTTGTACAGGTCCATTGCCGCTGTACTGGCGGAGAAATCCGCGAGTTTTTTCGCCGCCTCCGCATGGGCGGTGCCCTTGATCACGGCGGTGGCTTCGATATCCCAACCCAGGCCTTCCTTCGGCAGGATGATGTCCAGCGGTGCGCCCTGGCGCTTCAGTTGCACGGCTGGGTACTCAAAGGAAATCCCGATCGGGAATTCACCGGACGCCGCCAGCTTGCAAGGCTTGGAGCCCGAATGTACGTATTGGCCGATGTTCTGGTGCAAGTCGTCCATGTACTGCCAGCCCTGCTTCTCGCCGAAGGTTTGCAGCCAGGCGCTCACATCCAGGAAGCCGGTGCCAGACGATGCCGGGTTGGGCATCACGATCTTGCCCTTGTACTCGGGCTTGGTCAGGTCTTGCCAGCTCACCGGCTTGGTCAGGCCCTGTTTCTCGGCTTCGACCGTGTTGAAGCAAATAGTCGCGGCCCACACATCCATGCCGACCCAGGCCGGTGGGTTAGCGGCGTCACGGTAATTCTTGCCGATCTTGTCCAGGTCCTTGGGGGCGTAATTGTCCAGCATGCCTTGCTGATCAAGGATCGCCAGGCTCGACGCGGCCAGGCCCCAGACCACGTCGGCTTGGGGGCGGTCTTTTTCGGCCAGCAGCTTGGCGGTAATGATGCCGGTGGAGTCGCGCACCCATTTGATCTCGACGTCCGGGTTGGTCTGCTCGAAGGCTTTTTTGTAGGTCTTCAACTGCTCGGCTTCAAGGGCCGTGTACACGGTCAACTCGGTCTTGGCGAAAGCATTCAGGCTGAATGCAGTGAGTACGGCAGCGACCAGCGCCAGGGGCTTGAACATGGAGCACCTCCTTCAGGGATGTTTTATTGGCCGGGCGCGGTCTGGCGCCAGGCTTGGGAGCGGCGCAAGGCGCCACGTGAAGCCCACGCCAGCAGCAGCGAAACGCTGCCTGAGGTGAACAGGATGAGGGTGGACATGGCCGCCGCGCCGCCCACATTGCCGGCATCGTCCATGTTCAACACGGCGACGGCGGCGAGGATGGTGTCAGGGCTGTAGAGGAAGATCGCGGCGGACACGGTGGTCATCGCCGACACAAACAGGTAGCGCACGATGTCCAGCAGCGCCGGCAGGCAGATCGGTACCGTGACGTTTAAGTAATGGCGATACAGCGGCGCCTTGAGCGACAGCGCCGCCGCTTCGAACTCGGCGTCCAACTGGCGCAGCGCGGTGGTGGCGGTCATCTGCGCGGTGGTCAAATAGTGAGCAATGGTGCACACCACCAGGAGGGTCATGGTGCCGTAGAACACATGCAGCGGGTTGCCACTCAGATTGAAAAAGAACACGTAGCCCAGGCCCAACACCAACCCCGGCACGGCCATCGGCACAAAGCTGAGCATGCGCAGTGCCAGGTTCAGGCCCTTCTGGCCCTTGGTCTTTTCCATCAGGTAGGCGCCGGTGAAGATCAATACGCTGCCGATCAACGCCGTGCACAACGCCAGGGTCAGGCTGTTGCGATAGGCCAGCCAACCGCCGCCGGCCGTGTCTTCGAACTGATAGTGGCTGAGCGACAGCGACAGGTTGTACGGCCAGAACTTCACCAACGAGGAGTACACCGCCATGCCGAACACCAGCAGTAACACGGCGCAGATCAGCAGCACGATGAGCAG
This sequence comes from Pseudomonas sp. SB113, assembly GCF_040754745.1. Lineage (NCBI taxonomy): Bacteria > Pseudomonadati > Pseudomonadota > Gammaproteobacteria > Pseudomonadales > Pseudomonadaceae > Pseudomonas > Pseudomonas sp. SB113. Next base: position 18,161 of record NZ_JBFMHW010000026.1, on the reverse strand, counting down.
GTAGCAGCCATCCCGTACACGCGACGGCACCGGCTGGAAGACTTGGGCACGGCCACTCATGCCGTCACCTTGGCGACGACGCAACCAGGCGTCGACGCCAAAGCTGAACAGCGCCGGCAGCAGCAACACCATGCCGATCAACGCACCGCGACCGAACTGTTGCTGGCCGACCACCGCCTTGTAGGCCTCCAGCGCCAGCACCTGGTAATCACCACCCACCACCACGGGCACGCCGAAGTCGGTAATGGTCAGGGTGAACACCAGGCAGAATGCGGCAAACACCGCCTGGCGCGTGGCCGGCCAGGTGATGCTGCGGAACGCCCGCGCAGGGCTGGCGCCCATGCTTGAGGCTGCGTCGAACAAGCGCGCATCGGCCAGGGACAGCGCCGACAGCAAAATCATCAGGGCATGTGGGAAGGTGTAGATCACTTCACCCAGCACAATGCCCCAGAAGCCGTAGATGTTGTCCGAGAGCAACCCGCGCAACATGCCCTGGTTACCGAACAGGTAGACCAGCGCAATCCCCGGCAGCATCGACGGTGCCATCAACGGCAGCAGCGACAGGCCGCGCCAGAGGGCCTTGCCGGGAATCAACGTGCGTTGCAGGGCGTAGGCAAACAGGTAGGCCAGCGGTACGACAATGGCCGCTACGCTGAGGGAGACTTTCAGGCTATTGCCCAGCAGCCAGTGGAAGTTGGCGCTGGTGACCAACTCACGTGCGGCGACCAGACCACCGCCCTGCCCGGCTTCACTGCTGAAGCCGCGCCAGAAGATCGCCAGCAGTGGCAGCAATACGGCGATGCCCAGCAGCAACAGCCAGAGCAGTTTGCCGCCGACCACGAAAATACGGTCGCCGGTTTCGGCGCGGGACACTTGGCGCGGCAGCGTCATGACAGCGGCCATCTCAGGCAAACACCTGCAGGCTGCGCGGCGGCAAGGCTACCCAGATGTCCTGGGCGCCCAGGCGCGGCATGGCTTCCGGGGCCAGTTCGGCAAGCAGCGGATGGCCGGGCAGTTGCTCCAGCTCGAAGCTCATGCGGCAGCGGTTGCCGAGGAAGGTAATCTCGCGGACCTTGGCCGGGAACAGGTTTTCTTCATGCACCGGCGGGTTGACGTTGATCGCTTCCGGGCGGCAGAACAGCCGGCCGGACTTGGCCACGCCGGCATCCTCGGCCAGGCGCATGTTCATCCCGCCGACCTGGGCATGGCTGGCACTGTTGCGGCTGAACGGCAGCCAATTGCCCTGGCCGACAAACTCCGCCACAAACGGCGTAGCCGGGCGGTCGTAGATTTCCTGGGGCGTGGCGTATTGCTCGACCTTGCCGTTGTTCATCACGGCGATGCGATCGGCCATCAACATCGCTTCGTCCTGGTTGTGGGTGACCATCAGGGTGGTGATACCGAGGCGCCGTTGCAGCTGGCGCAGCTCAGTGCACAGGTGTTCGCGAACGCGGGCGTCGAGGGCCGACATTGGCTCATCCAGCAACAGCAACGACGGGGCCGGTGCCAGTGCACGGGCCAGGGCGACGCGCTGCTGCTGACCGCCGGAGAGTTGACCGGGGTATTTCTTTTCACTGCCGAGTAGCCCCACCAGTTCAAGCATCTGTCCGACACGCTGGCGCACTTCATCGCGACCGCTGCCGGTGAGGCCGTAGCCGATGTTCGCTTCGACGGTGAGATTGGGAAACAGCGCGTAGGACTGGAACAGAATGCCGTAGTCCCGAGCTTGGGGCGGCAGCAGGGAAACATCCCGATCACCCAGGTAAAGTTCGCCGCTGTCCTGGCGCTCCAGGCCAGCGATGCAGCGCAGCAACGTGGTCTTGCCGCAGCCGGAAGGGCCCAGCAGGCACACCAGCTCGCCGGCTGCCACGTCCAGGGAGACATTGTCCAACGCCGTAAAGGCGCCGAAGCGTTTCTGGATACCGCGCACTTTCATCGGCGCGCCGGGTTGGGTCAGGACTGTGTTCATGGTGGCACCTCATCAAACTGATGAAGGCCATGCTAGGCAGGCAATGCGTCCCTCTTGTGGCAGAAAGGCAAAACGCGGCGATAGTGGTATTCGCAGATTTGGGTAGGCGATTTAGAGACGGGTTGTCTGGTCTACCGCAATCGGGGGCAAGCCCCCTCCCACATTTGACCGAGTTCCAACATGGAAATGCGGTCACCTGTGGGAGGGGGGCTTGCCCCCGATTGGTCCCCAAAGCCACTACAAGGCTTTAAATCGGCGACATTTCCTGCGCCAACCCTAGAAACGCCGCCGGCAGACGAGCGCCTTTTCGTTCCTTGAGGCAGTACAGGTACTCCGGAATCTGCGGCGCATTCTCGATGGTCAGCACCCGCAACTGCGGATCGTGGGGCACTTCCTGGCGGGCGATGATGCTGATGCCGATATTGCGCAGCACCGCTTCGCGGATCGATTCACGGCTGCCGATTTCCAGCAGTGGCCCATAACTCACGCCGGCACCTTGCAGCATCTCTTCCGTAAGCCGCCGCGTGGTGGAGCCCGCTTCACGCATCAACAGCGTATGCCCCGCCAACGCACCCAGCGGCACATGGTCGAGCTTGGCCAGCGGGTGATTGCGGTGCACCGCCAACACCAGTGGATCGGTGCCCAGCACGCGGCGGATCAGGCGCGGGTCTTCAAGCAACTGCGAGGATGCCGCGACATCGACGCGGTAATCGTCCAGCGCTTCGAGTACCTGCTGGGAGTTGCCGATTTCCACCGACACCTCCACCTGCGGCAGGCGTTCGCGAAAGGCTTTGACCAGATCGAGGATGTAGTACGGCGCTGTCGCGGCAATCCTCAGCGCGCCCTGAACCTGGCCGCTGTTGCGCAGGAAAAACTCGATGTCCGCTTCCTGCTGCAGCAGCGTCTTGACCATCGGCAGCAGGCGCGCACCCTCGTCGCTGACGGTGAGGCGGCGCCCGCCACGGTAGAACAGCTCAACGCCGTACTGGCTTTCCAGGTTGCGAATCTGGGTGGTGACCGTGGGCTGGCTCAGGCCGAGTTTTTTCGCCGCCTGGGTGATGCTGCCCAGGCGGGCAACCATAAAAAACGCCTTCAGCTCGGCACTCAGCACACCACCCTCTCATCCTCTATTTGCGCAACAGGCGCAGGCCATTGAACACCACCAGCAGGGCCACGCCCATGTCGGCGAACACCGCCATCCACATGGTGGCCAGGCCCAGGAAGGTGACCACCAGGAAGATTGCCTTGATCACCAGCGCCAGGGCGATGTTCTGCTTGAGGATACTCGACGTTTGCCGCGACAAACGAATGAATGCCGGAATCTTGCGCAAATCATCGTCCATCAAGGCCACGTCGGCGGTCTCGATGGCGGTGTCGGTACCTGCTGCGGCCATGGCGAAGCCAATCTCGGCGCGGGCCAGGGCCGGGGCGTCGTTGATGCCGTCGCCGACCATACCCACCCGGTGGCCTTGGCCGTAGAGGGCTTCGATGGCTTGCAGCTTGTCGGTGGGCAACAGGTCGCCCTGGGCCTGGTCGATGCCGACCTGGGCGGCAATCGCCTGGGCGGTGTGGGTGTTGTCGCCAGTGAGCATCAGGGTCTTGATGCCCAGCTCATGCAACTGCTGGATGGCTTCGCGGCTGCTGTCCTTGACCGTGTCGGCCACCGCGAACAGTGCCAGCGGGCCGGACTTGTCGAGCAGCAGCACCACGGACTTGCCTTGTTTCTCCAGGGCGAACAGCTTTTCCTCCAGCTCCGGCGAGCATAAGCCCAGGTCTTCCACGAGGCGGTGATTGCCCAAGTGGTAGGTCTGGCCATTGATATCGCCGCGCACGCCGCGACCGGCCAGGGCTTCGAAGTTATCCACAACGTGCACAGGCAGGTTTTTATCCACAGCAGCAAAGGCAATTGCCAGGGACACGGGGTGGTCGGAACGCCCGGCCAAACTGGCAGCCAGGGCCGGGGCGCTGTCTTCGACATTGGGGAACAGCGCCAGGTAGTCGGTTTGCACCGGCTTGCCGTGGGTGATGGTGCCGGTCTTGTCGAGGGCCAGGTAGTCAAGCTTGTAACCGCCCTCCAGGTACACACCGCCCTTGATCAGGATGCCTTTGCGCGCCGCAGCCGCGAGGCCGCTGACGATGGTCACCGGGGTGGAGATCACCAACGCACAAGGGCAAGCCACCACCAGCAGCACCAGGGCGCGGTAGATCCAGTCGAACCAGGCGCCGGCCATGAACAGCGGCGGGATCACGGCCACGCCCAGGGCGAACAGGAACACGGCCGGGGTGTAGATTTTCGAGAAGCTGTCGACAAAACGCTGGGTCGGTGCCCGTGCGCCTTGGGCCTGTTCCACCGCATGGATGATGCGTGCCAGGGTGGAGTTGTTGGCGGCCGCCGTGACCTTGTACTCCAGGGAGCCGGCCTGGTTGATGGTGCCGGCGAAGACTTTATCGCCCACGCTCTTTTCAATCGGCAGGCTTTCACCGGTGATCGGCGCCTGGTCGATGGTGGATTGGCCGGCGGTGACTTCACCGTCCAGGCCAATGCGCTCGCCGGGCTTTACCCGCACGATTGCTCCAAGTTCAATGCTTTTAACTTCCTGTTCAATCCAGTTGCCATCGGCCTGCCGCACCGTGGCCTGTTCCGGTGTCATCTGCATCAAGCCACTAATGGCATTGCGTGCACGGTCCAGGGACTTGGCTTCGATCAGTTCGGCCACGGTAAACAGGAACATCACCATCGCCGCTTCCGGCCACTGGCCAATCAGGATGGCGCCGGTCACCGCGATGCTCATCAACGCGTTGATGTTCAGGTTGAGGTTTTTCAGGGCAATCCAGCCCTTTTTATAGGTGGTGAGGCCGCCGCTGAAGATCGACACCAGCGCCACGATGGCGATGACCCAGGTCGGCGCAGCGTTGGTGAAGTGCAGTATTTCAGCGCCCAACGCGCCGACACCGGACAACGCCAGCGGCCACCAATGCTTCTTGGCGGGCGGCTCGGCAGCCGGGGTGCCCTCCACGATCGGATCGGCCTGCATGCCCAGGGATTTGATCGCATCGATGATCGGCGCGGTGCTCGGCAGGTCATGGGTGACGCCGAGGATGCGATTGATCAGGTTGAACTCCAGCTGCTGCACACCAGCGAGCTTGCCCAGTTTGTTCTGGATCAGCGTCTGCTCGGTGGGGCAGTCCATGGCTTCGATGCGGAAGGTGCTCAGGCGTGAGCCGGCAGTCGACGCCTCGCTCAGTTGCACCAACGCAGACGCGAGCGCGCCGGAACAGCAGGAACCGCCATGACCGTGGTCATGCACTGGCGTGAGTTTCTTCGCGCCATGATCATGGTCGTGGTCATGTTTGTGCGGGGTATGGAGGGAGTCGCTCATTCTGTCGCGTCCGTAAAGGTGCCTGTTGCCAAGTAAAGACCCTGTAGCCACTATAGGGTCAAGCACCCATTTGGAGATTGCTGCGATGAAGATCGGCGAACTGGCCAAACTGACCGACTGCCCGGTGGAAACCATCCGTTATTACGAGAAAGAAGGCCTGCTGCCACCCCCGGCACGCACCGACGCCAACTACCGCGTGTACACCCAGGCGCACACCGAGCGGCTGATCTTTATCCGCAACTGCCGCAGCCTCGACATGACCCTGGAAGAGATCCGCAGTTTGCTCGGGTTACGGGACAGCCCTCAGGACCAGTGTGAAAACGTGAATGCCTTGATCGACGAGCATATCCACCATGTGAAAGCGCGGATTGACGGGCTGTTGGCGTTGCAGGAGCAATTGCTGGACCTGCGTCAACGCTGCGGCGGCGGGGATCAGTGTGGGATTTTGCAGCAGTTGGAGGTCAGCGGAGGTGTTGCCGCCAACGAGGCCGAGCCCTCACATGTGGGCAGAAGCCACGGCCATTAATTCAAGCAAACGCGGTTCAAATGTGGGAGGAGGCTTGCCCCCGATGCGGAGTTTCAGCCACCAAATACTTAGCTGATCCACCGCTATCGGGGGCAAGCCCCCTCCCACACAAGCCGACACCTTAAGACCAAGACAGTCTTCAGATAGCCACGTCGGCCTTGATGCTTGGATCAGCGTCATAGCCCACGATTTCAAAATCTTCGAACTTGTAATCGTAGATCGACGCCGGCTTACGCTTGATCACCAGTTCCGGCAGCTTCTTCGGCGTGCGCGCCAGCTGGGTCTGGATCTGTTCCATGTGGTTGCTGTAGGCGTGGGTGTCGCCGGTGGTGACGATGATCTCGTGGGGGATCAGGTCGCATTGCTGGGCCAGCATGTGGGTCAGCAGCGCCAGGGCGGCGGTGTTGTACGGCAGGCCAAGGAACACGTCGGAACTGCGAATGTACAACTGCATCGACAGATGGCCGTCATGCACGAACGCCTGGTACAGCAGGTGGCACGGTGGCAGGGCTTGTTTGCCGTTGCGCGCGTTTTCCTGCGGGCTCTTGGTTTCGTCCGGCAGGTACTCGACGTTCCAGCCGTGGAACAGGATGCGGCGGCTGTTGGGGTTGGTCTTGAGCGTGTGCACCATGTAGTCGATCTGGTTGATCGTGCCGCCGTCCTTGGTCGGCCAGGCGGTCCACTGTTCGCCGTACACCGGCCCCAGGTCACCTTCTTCGGTGGCCCATTCGTCCCAGATTTTTACGCCGTTTTCGTTCAGCCACTTGATGTTGGTGTTGCCGCTCAACATCCAGATCAGCTCATTGGCGATGCTTTTGAAGTGAAGCTTCTTGGTGGTCAGCAGCGGGAAGCCGTCGGCCAAGTTATGCCGATACTGACGGGCGAACACGGCCTTGGTGCCGGTGCCGGTGCGATCGCCCTTGGTCAATCCATTGGTCACGACGTCGTTCAGTAGTTCGAGATATTGCTTCATGTCATTACCTGTATCGTTGAAGCCGAGACCTCGCAGGCCCCGGCATTCGAATTTAAAGCGCGGTGTTCTTCAGCGGTTGCGGACGGTTGTACGCCCACCACAGCAGGCCCAGGCCGACGAGGATCATCGGGATACTGAGCACCTGGCCCATGGTCAGCCAGCCCCAGGCCAGATAGCCCAGCTGTGCATCCGGCACGCGCACGAATTCGACGATGAAACGGAAGATCCCGTAGAACAGCGCGAACATGCCGGAAACGGCCATGGTCGGGCGCGGTTTGCGCGAGAAGAGGTACAGGATAAGGAACAGTGCCACGCCTTCCAACGCGAACTGGTACAGCTGCGACGGATGGCGCGGCAGTTGCGCCGGGTCGCTGAACGGCGGGAACACCATGGCCCACGGCACGTCGGTCGGCTTGCCCCACAACTCGGCATTGATGAAGTTACCGATACGCCCGGCACCCAGGCCGATCGGCACCAGTGGCGCAACGAAGTCCATCAACTGGAAGAACGATTTGCCATTACGACGGCCGAACCACCAGGCCGCGATCATCACGCCGATAAAGCCACCGTGGAAGGCCATGCCGCCTTTCCACACTTCGAAGATCAGCGTCGGGTTGGCGATGTAGGCAGAGAGATCGTAAAACAGCACATACCCCAGTCGTCCGCCGACAATAACGCCCATCGACAACCAGAACACCATGTCGGAGAGCTTCTCCTTGGTCCAGGTCGGGTCGAAACGGTTCAGGCGCCGGGAGGCCAGCAGCCATGCACCGCCGATGCCGATCAGGTACATCAACCCGTACCAGTGGATTTTCAGCGGACCGATGGCCAGGGCCACCGGGTCGATCTGCGGGTAAGGCAGCATTGCGACTCCTCGTTAAATCATTCGTTATGGCGACCGGACCATGCCCGGGCGCGATTAAGCCTGCGTTACAGCAAAAAATTCAAACCGACGCAAAACAGCAGACCGGCGAACAACCGCTTCAACAGACGCGGCGACAACCGGTGCGCCAGGCGCGCGCCGAAACGGGCAAACACCATGCTGGTCAGGGCAATGCCCAGCAGCGCCGGCAAATACACGAACCCTAGACTATGAGCGGGCAACAGCGGGTCATGCCAGCCCAGAATCATGAAACTTAATGCACTGGCCAGGGCAATCGGCAAGCCACAGGCCGATGAGGTGGCCACCGCCTGCTGCATCGGTACGCTGCGCCAGGTCAAAAACGGCACGGTCAGCGAGCCGCCGCCGATGCCGAAAATCGCCGAAGCCCAGCCAATCACCGTACCGGCCAGGGTCAGGCCAAGCTTGCCGGGCACCGTGCGGCTGGCCTTGGGCTTGACCTCAAGGGCCAATTGCACGGCGATGATCAGCGCGAATACGCCGATGATCTTCTGCAAGTTGGGGCCGGAAATAGCCTCGGCGGTCAGCGCACCAAAACCGGCGCCGATCAGGATGCCCACGGTCATCCATACAAAGATCGGCCAACGCACCGCGCCACGTCGGTGGTGCTCACGCACGGCATTGACCGAGGTAAAGATGATCGTCGCCAGGGACGTGCCCACGGCCAGGTGAGTCAGCACCTGCGGGTCGAATCCCTGCAAGGTGAAGCTGAACACGAGCACCGGCACGATGATGATCCCGCCGCCCACGCCAAACAGCCCGGCGAGCACACCCGCGCACGCGCCCAGCAGCAAATACAGCAGAAATTCCATGGGAGCCCCCAAACCAAGTCCGGCATGTTAACGGATGGAAGGCATGCGACCCAACTGGATACGATGGAACGCTGCTGCCGGTGTGGGTAGAGTGGCTAAAAACACAAAAGGAAATCGCCTGATGTGCCTGATTGTTTTTGCCTGGCGGCCGGGCCACGCCCAACCGCTGATCGTCGCGGCCAACCGTGATGAATTCTACGCCCGCCCCAGCCTGCCGCTGGCCCAATGGCCGGATACGCCCGAGGTCTACGCCGGCCGCGACCAGGAAGCGGGCGGCACCTGGCTGGGGGTCAATGCCGATGGGCGTTTTGCGGCCCTGACCAACATCCGCGACCCGCACCAGCCACCCGCACGCAAGTCCCGTGGGGAACTCGTGGCGCGGTTTCTCAGTGGTTCGCTACCGATTGACGAGTATCTTGCCGACGTTAACGGCCGATCGATTGAATATGCCGGGTTTAACCTGCTGGTGGGGACGCGGGAAGCGTTGTGGCACTACAACGCCAATGACACCGAGCCGACGCAACTGAAGGCCGGCGTTTATGGGTTATCCAATGCAGGGCTGGACACGCCGTGGCCGAAGTTGCTTAAGGCCAAGGCGGCGTTGAGCGAGGTGCTGGCAGACCCGCAGCCGGAAGCGTTACTGGAGATTTTGAGCGACCCGCAGACGGCGTCGTTTGCTGACTTGCCCGATACCGGCGTGGGGTTGGCGACGGAGAGTCTGCTGTCGAGTGTGTTTATCGCCAGTCCCAGTTATGGGACGCGGGCGAGCACGGCGTTGATTGTGAATGCCGATGGCACGCGGCGGATGGTGGAGCGAAGCTTCGGACCGCATGGGGGGCGGCTCGGAGAGGTAGAACTCAAGTTCTGACGCTGATACACCGCCCCCCCGTAGCAGCTGTCGAGCGCAAGCGAGGCTGCGTCGGCCGCAACTCGGTCCTGAATCGGCAGCGCGCCCGACGCAGCCTCGCTTGCGCTCGACAGCTGCTACGGGGCGGGGGCTGCGTATCGCCATTAAAGGGTTTTGGCGGAAGCCGGGTTGATCATCCGTGTCAGCCCAAGGTTCTTCAGCGCCAATTGCAGCGAGCTGTGGATAACTTGCGGGTTGTCGATGGTCATCAACTCGGCCAGCAGATCCTTGGCCATGCTCAGTTCAACCTGGCGCAGCATCCACTTCACCTTCGGCAAGTTGGTGGCGTTCATCGACAGGCTGTCAAAGCCCATCGCCATCAACAGCACCGCCGCCGCCGGGTCGCCGGCCATTTCACCGCAGATGCTCACCGGCTTGCCTTCGGCATGGGCGTCGCGCACCACGTGTTGCAAGGCTTGCAGCACCGCCGGATGCAGGTAGTCGTAGAGGTCGGCCACCCGTGGGTTGTTGCGGTCCACGGCCAGCAGGTATTGGGTCAAGTCGTTGGAGCCCACCGACAGGAAGTCCACCTGCCGCGCCAGTTCCTTGGCCTGGTACACCGCCGCCGGGATTTCGATCATCACGCCAATCGGCGGCATCGGCACGTCGGCGCCTTCGTCGCGCACCTCGCCCCAGGCGCGGTGGATCAGGTGCAATGCTTCTTCCAGTTCATGGGTGCCGGAAATCATCGGCAGCAGGATGCGCAGGTTGTTCAGGCCTTCGCTGGCCTTGAGCATGGCGCGGGTCTGCACCAGGAAGATTTCAGGGTGGTCGAGGGTGACGCGAATACCGCGCCAGCCGAGGAAGGGGTTGTCTTCCTTGATCGGGAAATACGACAGTGACTTGTCGCCGCCGATGTCCAGGCTGCGCATGGTCACCGGCAACGGGTGGAAGGCGGACAGTTGCTCGCGATAAATCGCCAGCTGCTCCTTCTCGCTCGGGAAACGCTGGTTGATCATGAACGGCACTTCGGTGCGGTACAGCCCCACCCCTTCGGCTCCGCGCTGTTGCGCGCGGGCCACATCGGCCAGCAGGCCGGTGTTGACCAGCAGCGGTACGCGGTGGCCGTCGAGGGTCACGCACGGCAATTCGCGTAACGAATCGAGCCCGAGCGCCAGTTGCTTCTCTTCTTCCACCACCTCGGCGTATTGCTTGCGCATGACCTCGCTGGGGTTGGTAAACACCTCGCCACGATGCCCATCGACGATCATGTCGATGCCATCGACCTTGGAATACGGCAGGTCCACCAGGCCCATCACCGTCGGAATACCCATGGCGCGGGCCAGGATCGCGACGTGGGAGTTACCCGAACCCAGTACGGAGACCAGGCCCACCAGTTTGCCTTCGGGCACTTCGCCGAGCATGGTGGCGGTCAGTTCTTCACTGATCAGGATGGTGTTGTCGGGGTAGACCAGGTTGGTGGTGCGGTCTTCCTGCAGGTAGGCCAGCAGACGGCGGCCGAGGTCGCGCACATCCGAGGCCCGCTCACGCAGGTAGGCGTCATCCATCAATTCGAAACGGTTGACGTGATCGGTGACCACCTGGCGCAGCGCGCCCTGGGCCCACTGGCCGGTCTTGATCACGGTCTTGACTTCGTTCCCGAGGGACGCGTCGTCGAGCATCATCTGGTACACGTCAAACAGCGCGCGCTCTTCGGGGCGCAGCTGGGTGGCCAGCTTGGTCGACAGGTTGCGCATGTCGGCGCGCACGCCTTCCAGGGCCGTCTTGAACAGTTTGATTTCAGCGTCGATGTCGTCGACGTTCTTGTCCGGCACCACATCGAGGTCGGCCGGCGGCAACATGACCACGGCAGTACCGACCGCCGCACCCGGCGAACCCGGCACGCCGACGAACTTGGCCTCCTGGATACCCTTGCCCTGGCCGCCCAGGCCGCGAATCGAGCCGGTGGCTTCGGCGTGGGCAATAACCCCGGCGAGCTGCGCGCTCATGGTCACGAGGAAGGCTTCTTCACCCTCGTCGAACTGGCGACGCTCTTTTTGCTGGATGACCAACACGCCGACGACGCGGCGGTGGTGAATGATCGGTGCGCCGAGGAACGAGGCGTAACGCTCTTCACCGGTTTCGGCAAAGTAGCGATAACGCGGGTGATCGGCCGCGTTTTCTAGATTGAGGGGTTCTTCACGCGTCCCCACCAAGCCCACCAGACCTTCGTTGGGCGCCATGCTGACCTTGCCGATGGAGCGCTTGTTCAAGCCCTCGGTGGCCATCAGCACAAAACGGTTGGTCTCTGGGTCCAGCAGGTAAACCGAGCAGACCTGGCTGCCCATGGCTTCCTTGACGCGCAACACAATAATCCCCAACGCCGCCTTGAGATCCTTGGCGGAGTTAACTTCCTGGACGATCTTGCGCAGCGTATTGAGCATGGCTCGGGGTCGAACTCCGTCGTCAGTCGCGCGATAAAAGGCGCGGGGCAAGCTCTTTGAGAGCGCGACGATAAACCTCGCGCTTGAATGTCACCACCTGGCCCAACGGGTACCAATAACTGACCCAACGCCAGCCATCGAACTCCGGTTTACCGGTCAAATCCATCCGCACCCGCTGCTCGTTGGAGATCAGGCGCAGGAGAAACCATTTCTGCTTCTGGCCGATGCACAGCGGTTGGCTGTGGGTACGCACCAGGCGTTGCGGCAAACGATAGCGCAACCAGCCCCGGGTACAGGCCAGAATCTGTACATCTTCGCGCTCAAGGCCGACTTCTTCGTTCAACTCACGGTACAAGGCGTCTTCAGGGGTTTCGTCGGGGTTGATTCCGCCTTGAGGAAACTGCCAGGCATCTTGGTTGATTCGGCGAGCCCATAGCACCTGGCCGGCATCATTCGTAAGAATAATCCCGACATTAGGACGGAAACCATCGGGGTCGATCACGGCAACAACCTCGCAAACGCATGTCGCCGCATTGTTCCACAAAGGTTGTTCCAGCGGCAACGAGGCTTCTTACCTTATGTGCACTCTTGTGAAAAGACCGTATTCTGGACGCCTTTTTACAGACTTTTCAGCGAGTAACTGCAATGCGCCTGGCTTTATTCGACTTGGACAACACCCTTCTTGGCGGTGACAGCGACCACGCCTGGGGCGATTACCTCTGCGAACGGGGGATTCTCGACGCGGTAGCCTACAAGGCCCGCAACGACGAGTTCTACCAGGACTACCTGGCCGGCAAGCTGGACAACGCCGCGTACCTGAACTTTTGCCTGGAAATCCTCGGCCGCACCGAGATGGCCCAACTGGACGAGTGGCACAACGACTATATGCGCGACTGCATCGAGCCGATCATGCTGCCCCTTGCCGTCGAACTGCTGGCCAAGCACCGCGCCGCTGGCGACAAGCTGGTGATCATCACCGCCACCAACCGTTTCGTCACCGCGCCAATTGCCGCACGCCTGGGCGTGGAAACCCTGATCGCCACCGAATGCGAGATGGAAAACGGCCGCTACACCGGACGCAGCACCGATGTGCCGTGCTTTCGCGAGGGCAAGGTGACGCGCCTGAATCGTTGGCTGGAAGAAACCGGACATAGCCTGGAAGACAGCTATTTCTACAGCGATTCAATGAACGACCTGCCGTTGTTGGAGCAGGTGACGCATGCGGTGGCGGTGGACCCGGACCCGAATCTGCGCGCCGAAGCCGAGAAGCGTGGTTGGCCGGTGATTACGCTGCGTAGCTGATGGCCCTATCGGGGGCACGGTCCAAAGCGTTAAACCGGCTTGGCGCCCATCAACCCTGCAATCGCCACAAACCCCACCAGGCTCACCACCGCCAGCACCAAAGTGAAATTCAGGCTGCCGCCCTCACCTTTGCGCAGGCGGTTAAGCCGTGCCACCAACCAGAACCAGGCCAACGCCGCCACGGTATAGAGGATGCTGGAACCCAGGATCCAGGTCTGCCCCAATGGCCAGCCGACCAAGTGCACCAACCACCAGCCGGTAAACGGCATGCTGACCATACAAACGCCCATCAGCAACCACACGAACGCCCACGGGCGCTGCACAGTCACGGCCGGGCCGGCGCTGCGCTTGCGCCAGGCCAACAGCGCCAGGCCGAGGCCGCAGAGCAGCAGCAACACCGTGGCGGCTATGTGGATAACTTTGAGGGTGGTCAGGGTTTCCATGTGTCGTCTTCCTTAAAGTCCGCCCCAATCAGCGTAGTCGCTCAACCGAGAAACAATTTGTAGGCCGGGTTATCGCTTTCATCCCAATACGGGTAGCCAATGGCCTCCAGGGCTGCCGGGACCAGGTGACGCTCGCTCGCCGGCACTTGCAGGCCGGCGACCACACGGCCGTCAGCGGCGCCGTGGTTGCGATAGTGGAACATCGAGATGTTCCAGCGCCCGCCCAATTTATTGAGAAAGTTGAACAAGGCCCCCGGACGCTCAGGGAATTCGAAGCGAAACACCACTTCATCACTGACCTTGGCCGCATGCCCACCGACCATATGGCGGATGTGCAACTTGGCCAGCTCGTTCTCGGTCAGGTCCAGCACCGGAAAACCCTGGCTGGTGAGGCTGGCGATCAGCGCACTGCGCGGGTCGTTTTCCGGGTGGGTCTGCACCCCGACAAAGATGTGCGCTTCGCTGCCGGAGTGGTAGCGGTAGTTGAATTCGGTGATCTGGCGCTTGCCCACGGCCTCGCAGAAAGCCTTGAAGCTGCCCGGTTTCTCGGGGATGGTCACGGCGATGATGGCTTCACGACCTTCACCCAGTTCGGCGCGCTCGGCCACATGGCGCAGGCGGTCGAAGTTGACGTTGGCGCCGGAGTCGATGGCCACCAGGGTTTGCCCGGTGATACCACGGGTCTCCACGTATTTCTTGATCCCTGCCACACCCAGCGCACCGGCCGGCTCGGTGATGGAGCGGGTATCGTCGTAGATGTCCTTGATCGCTGCACAGATTTCATCGGTGCTGACGGTGATTACCTCATCCACATAGTGTTTGCAGATGTCGAAGGTGTGCTGGCCGATCTGCGCCACCGCCACGCCGTCGGCAAAGATACCCACGGTGGGCAGCACCACACGCTCGCCGGCGGCCATGGCGGCTTGCAGGCAGTTGGAGTCGTCCGGCTCGACGCCGATGATCTTGATCTCCGGGCGCAGGTATTTCACGTAGGCCGCAATGCCGGCGATCAGCCCGCCGCCGCCCACCGGTACGAAAATCGCGTCCAGAGGCCCCGGGTGCTGGCGCAGGATCTCCATTGCCACGGTGCCCTGCCCGGCAATGGTGTGCGGATCATCGTAGGGGTGAATGTAGACGTAGCCTTTTTCGTCGACCAGTTTCAGCGAGTAGGCCAGGGCTTCCGGGAAGGAGTCGCCGTGCAGCACCACTTTGCCGCCACGGGAGCGCACGCCTTCGACCTTGATCTCCGGGGTGGTCTTGGGCATCACGATCGTGGCCTTGACCCCCAGCACCTTGGCCGCCAGGGCCAGGCCCTGGGCATGGTTGCCCGCCGAGGCCGTGACGACGCCGCGTGCACGCTCTTCAGCCGTCAACTGAGTCAGCTTGTTGTACGCGCCGCGAATCTTGAACGAGAACACCGGCTGCAAGTCTTCACGCTTGAGCCAGACCTTGTTGCCCAGCCGCTCGGAAAGCTGGCGGGCGGTCTGCAGCGGGGTTTCTACGGCAACGTCATAGACGCGCGAGGTGAGGATCTTTTTGACGTACTGTTCAAGCATCGGCGGAAATCACTGGGCGGGTTGGGCAGGGCCAAGGAGTCTAACCCAGCGTTTGGCCGGGCGACCACACGAATCCAGAGGTTTTGTTAGGTTATACTCGCGCCCCTCTTTACTCCCCGCCCGTTCCGGAGCCCGCATGACCCAGGATCAACTCAAACAGGCAGTGGCCCAGGCCGCCGTCGATTTAATCCTTCCTAAACTCGACGACAAGAGCATCGTCGGTGTCGGCACCGGCTCCACCGCCAACTGCTTTATCGACGCGCTGGCCCAGCACAAGGGCGCGTTCGACGGCGCCGTGGCCAGTTCCGAAGCCACCGCCGCGCGCCTCAAGGGCCATGGCATTCCGGTGTACGAGCTCAATACCGTGAGCGACCTGGAGTTCTACGTCGACGGCGCCGATGAGAGCGACGAACACCTGAACCTGATCAAGGGCGGCGGTGCAGCCCTGACCCGCGAGAAAATCGTCGCGGCGGTGGCCAAGACCTTTATCTGCATCGCCGACGCCAGCAAGCTGGTGCCGGTCCTCGGCGCGTTCCCGCTGCCGGTGGAAGTCATCCCGATGGCCCGCAGCCACGTGGCCCGCGAGCTGGTGAAGCTGGGCGGCGACCCGGTGTACCGCGAAGGCGTGTTGACCGACAACGGCAACATCATCCTCGACGTGTTCAACATGCAGATCACCAACCCGGTGGAGCTTGAGACGCAGATCAACGCCATCGTCGGCGTGGTCACCAACGGCCTGTTCGCTGCGCGTCCGGCGGATCTGCTGCTGCTGGGCACTTCCGAAGGCGTGAAAACCCTCAAGGCCTAAGAACACCACATTAGTTCGGCAGTGTTTTCAGGGGCTGGGTTTCTTGAACACATAAAACAGGTTCGGCTCGCTGACCAGGTACAACGTGCCCTCGTCATCCATGGCGATCCCTTCGGCCTGGGGTACGCGCTTTTTCAGGCCGTGGCGCCCATTGAGCAGAGACAGACTGCTCAATGGGCGACCGTCGATATCCAGTTCCAACACCAGAAACGACTCATCCGACAGCGCCAGCAGATGGCCGCTGCGCTCGTCGTATTGCAGGCTTGAAAGGTCGCGCACAAACAGCCCGGCATCGCGCTTGGGGTTGTTGATGACGTGCACCGAGTAGGTTTTTTCCGGTTTGAAATGGGGAAAGCCATGAACCTCGTAGATCAGCATCGGGTCGCGCTCCTTGGCCACGAACAGGCGCTTGCCGACTGAGTCATAGGCCAATCCTTCAAAACCCTTGTTACCCCCGACATGCAGGCCCAGGGTCATCTGCTCCGCATCGGCAGCGTCGAGGAATTGGGTAGCGTCGTCCACATGCACCTTGATCAGCCGCTGCTGGCGTTCGTCGGTGATGACGTAGATGTTGTCGCTGATAAATTCCACCGCCTCGGCATCACCAAACCCCACCAACGGGATGCGCCGCAGGATCTTGCCCTCAAGGGACAACTCGATCAGCTCGGCGTTTTTATTGGTGACGGTAAACAGGCTTTTGCGCACAGGGTCGTACGTGAGGGCCGAGACATCGTCGTCAAGCCCTTCGATAACCTGGGCCTCCAAGACCACTCGGTAATCCGCCAGGCCAATGGAGCGCTCGTCCGCCGGCTGGCGCCAGGCCTGCCAGTTGAACCAGGCGCGCTCGAACAGGCGAAAGTGCTGCGCAACGGCCCCGGCGCTGACCAGGGCGACCAGCACAAGCATAAAGAGAATGGGTTTGGGACGGGCAAATCGACGCATCGGGCGGGGCTCAAAGTCAAAAGTGGCGAATAAATATCACGCCCGTCTGAATTTAAACTTAAACGCACCCTGGTGTCTGGCGAATGCCGCTAACAGAGAGATATCCGACGTAATCCGTCCGTTACTTCTGCTTTTCGAACCGATAGAACAGGTTCGGCTCACTGACGATATAGAGCGTGCCGTTCTCATCCATGGTCACGCCTTCTGCACGGGGGATGGTGTTCTTGAGGCCATTGAAGCCACCGAGCAGGGTCATGAAACTGACTTGTTCGCCCTTCTCGTCCAACTCCAGCAGCAAGTGGGAGTCGGCCGATAACACCAGCAGATGACCGGTGCGCGGGTCGATGGCCAGGGCCGAGAGGTTACGCATGTCCAGCGCTTTGCTGGCCAGTTTTTGTTTATCGCCGACCAGGGTCTGGCTGCCGTCGCTTTTCCAGGTGAACAACGCCGGTGGGCGCTCTTCACCGAGTACAAATTGCTGATTGCGCTTGTCCCAGGTAAACCCTTCGAACGCTTTGTTCTGGTCCTTGGAGGGGCCCAGGTCATAGCTCGGAAAGTCGGCCTTGTTCAATTGCTGGGTGGTGGCATCGACCTTGAGGATGGTCAGGCTGTGTTCGCGTTCATCCACCACGGCTATCAGGCCGTTTTCCATCACCGTCACGCCTTCAGGGTTGCTCCAACCGTTGAGCGGCATCTTGCGCAGCACATCGCCTTGCAGGTTCAGCTCGACCAGGAACGGGTTTTTACCCATGACGGAAAACAGGGTTTTGGTCTGTGGGCTGTAGGAGACGTCCGACGCTTCATCCTTCTCCATGCCCGGCAGCAGCTTGCCATCGATCACGGCATGGTAGTCCGGCAACCACACACTCTCCTGACGCTCAGCCGGGGTTTCGAAGCGCTCCAGCATCCACAGCAGGCCGCGATCGTCCCAGTGCATGGCCCAGGAAATACCGTAGACGATGGCGCCCGCCAGAAACAGCCAGGAATACCAGCGCAGGGCAAAACGAGAACGCGGCTTGGGTGTGGCGGAGGGCAGGGACACGGCCATTGGGGGCTTTTTCCGGAAAGTCAGCGGTAGGTGATAGCACAGGATCAACGGGCCCGCGCGCTGGAGGCTGGGAATTATCCGGATGGTGTGTGAAAAAAATGCAAAAGCCGATGCACGAGATGGACTCGGAGCAATGTGGGAGGGGCGGTGCGACGATTCGACTTGCTCCCGATAGCAGTGTGTCAGTCAACATCCACTTAACTGATACAG
>NZ_JBFMHW010000025.1:0-84543 GCF_040754745.1 Pseudomonas sp. SB113 | reverse complement strand
GAGCCTTGGCGAGGCTGCGTTGGCGTTGTGTCAGACGCGCCGCAAACGCAGCCTCGCCAAGGCTCGACAGCTGCTACGCAGGGGCTCGGCTCAAGATGTGTAGATACCTATGCTCATCGGGGGCAAGCCCCCTCCCACATTTGGATCTTCATATATCAGATGGACCTCGGTCTGCTTTTGCTCTGGCTTTTGATCTTGATCCTAGGCGAGGTGCCGAGTGTTGGGGCAAGAGCCCTAAATAACGGATATGTACCCAATCAAAAAACCTTGACCCCGATCAAGGGACCCCCACCCCATTCTCCGTAACCTCACTGCATATTGTGTCTGTAAGCCTAAAAACATCTACATGTAGTGCCTGGAGCCCGGAAAATGCAAAACACGCTCACCCCGCTGGTCAGCACCCGCCTACACAAACGCGACGGCAGCCTGGTCCCCTTCAACGCCGAAAAAATCCACCACGCCCTGACCGCTGCCGGCACCGCAACCGGCGAGTACCAAGAGGCCGACGTCGACCTGTTACTGGGCGCCGTCCTGGCCCGCCTGAGGGGCATCGAGCAGCTGGACGTCGAACAAATCCAGGACAGCGTCGAACGCGTGCTGATGGACGCCGGCTACTTCCTCTCAATGCGCGCCTATATCGTCTACCGCGAACAACACGGCCGCCTGCGCCGCGACCGCAAGACCCTGGTGGAAGTCGCCACCTCGATGAACGAATACCTCGACCGCGAAGACTGGCGCGTGCAAGCCAACGCCAACCAGGGCTACTCCCTGGGAGGGCTGGTGTTGAACGTGTCGGGCAAGGTCACCGCCAACTATTGGCTCGACGAGGTCTACAGCCAGCAGATCGGCCGCGCGCACCGCGAGGCGGATTTGCATATCCATGACCTCGACATGCTCGCCGGTTATTGCGCCGGCTGGTCGCTGCGTTCACTGCTGCATGAAGGCCTCAATGGTGTGCCGGGCCGTGTGGAAGCCGGGCCGCCCAAGCACTTGAGCAGCGCCCTGGGGCAGATGGTCAATTTCCTCGGCACCCTGCAAAACGAATGGGCCGGCGCCCAGGCGTTCAGTTCGTTCGATACCTACCTGGCGCCCTATGTGCGCAAGGACCAACTGAGTTACGCCGAGGTGCGCCAGGCGGTGCAGGAGTTCATCTACAACCTCAACGTACCGTCGCGCTGGGGCACCCAGACGCCGTTTACCAACCTGACCTTCGACTGGGTGTGCCCGGAAGACCTGCGCGAGCAGGTACCGGTGATCGGTGGTGAGGAGATGCCGTTTGCCTATGGCGACCTGCAAGCGGAAATGGAGCTGATCAACCGCGCCTATATCGAAGTGATGCAGGCCGGCGATGCCAAGGGCCGGGTGTTTACCTTCCCGATTCCCACCTACAACATCACCCACGATTTTCCTTGGGACAGCGAGAACGCCGACCGCCTGTTCGAGATGACCGCGCGCTACGGCCTGCCGTATTTCCAGAACTTCCTCAATTCCGATATGCAGCCCAACCAGGTGCGCTCGATGTGCTGCCGCCTGCAACTGGACGTGCGTGAGCTGCTCAAGCGCGGCGGTGGGTTGTTCGGTTCGGCGGAGCAGACCGGCAGCCTGGGCGTGGTGACGATCAACTGCGCGCGCCTCGGCTACCTGTTCAAGGGCGACACCTCGGGTTTGTTGCAGCGCCTGGACAGCCTGATGGACATGGCCATGGAAAGCCTGGAGGTCAAGCGCAAGGTGATCCAGCACCATATGGACGCTGGCTTGTACCCGTACACCAAGCGTTACCTCGGCACCTTGCGCAATCACTTCTCCACCATCGGCCTCAATGGCATGCACGAGATGCTGCGCAATTTCACCGGTGACGAGCAGGGCATGCACACTGAAGAGGGCCGCGCGTTTGCCCTCAAGCTGCTCGACCATGTTCGCGCCACCTTGCTGCGTTTCCAGGAAGACACCGGCCACCTCTACAACCTCGAAGCCACCCCGGCCGAAGGCACCACTTATCGCTTCGCCAAGGAAGACCGCAAGCGTTACCCGGACATCCTGCAGGCCGGCAGCGACGTCGCGCCGTACTACACCAACTCGTCGCAACTGCCAGTGGGCTTTACCCAAGACCCCTTCGAAGCCCTGGAGCTGCAAGACGAACTGCAATGCAAATACACCGGCGGCACCGTGTTGCACCTGTACATGGCCGAGCAGATTTCCTCGGCGCAGGCCTGCAAGCAACTGGTGCGCAAGGCGTTGGGGCGGTTCCGCCTGCCGTACCTGACGATCACCCCGACCTTCTCGATCTGCCCGGTGCACGGCTACCTGGCCGGTGAGCATGAGTTCTGTCCCAAGTGCGATGAAATCCTCGCACTTACCGCTGCGCACTGAACCGATCTTCCAACCCGCAAGGAGATTCACCATGCAAACATCCCAGCCACAACGTCAGCGCTGCGAAGTCTGGACCCGGGTGATGGGTTATCACCGGCCGGTGTCGGCGTTCAATCCCGGTAAACAATCCGAGCACAAGGAACGTGTGCATTTCACTGAAACGGCCGCCGTGGCCGGGCGCCAATGAGTCGAGCGCTACGGGTCGGGGGCCTGGTGCCCCTGACCACCCTCGACTACCCCGGCATGCTCGCCTGTGTGCTGTTTTGCCAGGGCTGTGCCTGGCGCTGTCGTTACTGCCACAACCCGGACCTGATCCCACCGCGCGGTAGCGCGGAGGTGGATTGGCGCCGGGTGTTGCTGTTTTTGCAGCGGCGCAAGGACTTGCTCGACGCCGTGGTGTTCAGTGGTGGCGAGCCGACCTTGCAGGAAGGCTTACCGGCAGCCATGGATGAAGTGCGGGCGATGGGTTTTCGCGTTGGCCTGCACAGTGCCGGGATCAAACCGGCAGGGTTTGCCAATGCGTTGCGTCATGCCGATTGGGTCGGCTTTGACGTCAAGGCACTGGCCGAGGATTGCCGGTTGATTACCCAGGTCAAGAACAGCGGTGCCGCCAACTGGCGCAGCCTCGACACTCTGCTGGCCAGCGGCGTGGAATACGAGTGCCGCACCACGGTGCATTGGCATTTGATCGACCCCCCTCGGTTGCTGTTGCTGGCCCAGCGTTTGCAAGCCAACGGCGTGCAACGCTTCGCGGTGCAAATGGTGCGCACGGCCAGCATGCTCGATGCGCAATTGTCGAGTTCACCGGCACAGGCCGCATTGCCGGAGTTATGGGGCCGCTTGCGCGAGTTGTTTCCTGCTTTTGTATTACGAGGGTGATGCGTGCCCTCAGCGGTTTTTTATAGATGCTGTCCATGACGGGCAGGTTTTCATCAGGGACTATCACAATGAAGCAATTAACCACGGCACAACGCATTGTCATCGGCTTCGCGATTGCGCCGTTGGCGCTGGTCGGCTTGGTGTTTTACGCCCTGCATGACCTGGCGACCCTCAAGCAGCAGTCTGAGCAGATCGTGCAGCAGGATTGGCCCCGGATCGCGCCGATCATGGTGATCGCCACCGGAGTGCGCGATAACGGGCGCAACACCCGCGACCTGCTGATCGACCAGGATAACCAGCAGGCCCAGGCCTCCATCGGCACCACGCGCGAACGCATCACCCAGGCGTTCGCCACCCTTGAGCCGCTGCTCGACACCGCCGAGGGCAAGGCCGCCTACGCCACCTTGAAAACCCACCGTGAAGCCTACGTAGCGGCCTTCACCCAGGTGCAGGCGCTGATCAGACAGGGCGCGCGCGAGCAGGGCCTGGCCCAGCTCAAGCAACAGGTGATCCCCGCCGAGCTGGAAGTGTTCAAGAGCCTGGATGCGTTGATGGCCATGCAGGGACGGTTGTTCGCCGAGCGCCAGCAGGCGGCGCAAACCCTGTATGACGAGGCCCGACGCACCATGCTCGGGTTGTTCCTGCTGTGCCTGACCCTGGTGGTGGCGGCGGCGGTGATCGTCACGCGCAGCGTCACCCGACCGCTGGGCGGCGAGCCGGATGAAGTAGCGCGGGTGTTAAGTCATATCGCCCAGGGCGACCTGACCATCGAGGTGCCACTGGGCAACAGTATCGACGGCAGTGTGATGCGCAACCTGCACCAGATGCAGCAGAACCTTAACCAGATGGTCCGGCATATCGCCGCGTCGGTGGACGGCGTGGCCAGTTCGTCGGAAGAGTTGAGCGCGGTCAGCGGCCAGACCAGCAGCAGCCTGCAGTTGCAGGGCCAGGAAATCGAACAGGCCGCCACCGCCGTGAATGAAATGACTGCCGCTGTAGACGAAGTGGCACGCAATGCCGTGAGCACCAGCGAAGCCTCGCGCCTGTCGGAGCAGACCGCCCAGCGTGGACAGGCGCAGGTGCAGGAAACCGTGGCGTCGATCAACACCTTGGCCACCGGTGTGGTGGAAACATCGGAGCGTATCCAGCAACTGGCCGGCCGCGTGCAAGACATCAGCAGCGTGCTCGAAGTGATCCGCAGCATTGCCGACCAGACCAACCTGCTGGCGTTGAACGCGGCCATCGAAGCGGCCCGCGCCGGGGATGCCGGACGCGGGTTTGCGGTGGTCGCCGATGAAGTGCGCGCACTGGCCCATCGCACCCAGACCTCGACCCAGGAGATCGAGCAGATGATCGGCAGTATCCGCCAGGACACCGAACACGCGGTGGCCGCCATGCACAGCAGCAGCGAGCGGGTACAGGCGACCTTGAGCGTGGCGCAACGTTCGGGAGAGGCGCTGGACGAAATCACTCGGTCGATCTCGCAGATCAACGAACGCAATATGATGATTGCCAGCGCTACCGAAGAACAGGCGCTGGTGGCGCGGGAAGTGGATCGCAACCTGGTGGGCATTCGCAACCTGTCGCAGCAGGTGTTGCAGGGCGCGATACACACCGAGACGGCGGGGCATGACCTGGCCGGAATGGCGGGGACGCTGCATCAGACGGTGGCGCGGTTCAAGGTGTAACTTCGCCTGTGGGAGGGGCGGAGCGACGATTCGACTTGCTCCCGATGGCGGTGGGTCAGCGGCAGATGCATTAACTGACACGCCCTCATCGGGGGCAAGCCCCCTCCCACATTTGGATCGGTGTGCATCAGCCAGTTCATCTTCAGGATTGCAATCAGCAAGCATCAGTGGGACACATGCCGAGACGATGGTGCTGCTGCCTGGCACGGTCAAACTGTGGGAGGGGGCTTGCTCCCGATGGCGGTGGGTCAGTGGCAGATGCATCAACTGACACGCCCTCATCGGGGGCTTGCCCCCTCACACATTTGCATTGGTGTGCATCAGCCAGCCCACCCCCAGAACTGCATCCACCAGCCACACCCCACCAGCCCATTACTCAGCAGTACGCACAACCACCCGAGGCAACGGCGCCGGGTTTCCAGCCCCCGGAGCTGTCGCCACCCCAACCACAAGCACCAGCCAATCGCGGCGCTCAGCATCAGTGCGCGCGCCGGTTGGACCCATGCCAACGCCAAGCCCTCATAACGCAACAACTTCACCGTCGTCGCCGACAGCCCCAGGAATAACCCTGCACCAGCCAGGGGCGTGAGCGTGAGCGCCAGGGGCCGAAACAGGGCACGATCTCCCGCCACGCCTGCGGCCAGCCGCAGCAGCAGCCAGCAGCCACCGCCGATCAGCAGTGAGCTGCCACTCAGGTACAGCACGATGCACAGGCCATCGAGCCAGCTGAAGCTGTCGTTGAGTTGCGGGTAATGCGTGAGCAGCCACCAGGGGGCGTTGTCTTGCAACAGCCACATCCAGTTGCGGCTTACCAGCCATTCGGCGAGTGTCTGTTTCAGCGCGATAAACCACGGGCTCAAGGTCCATTGGAACGCGCCCATGGCCAGGCCGATCACGCCAAACAGCAGCAGGCGCGCATCCCACGGCGAGCCGGGTTGATGGGGCGCCTGCAGAATCTCTTGATTGCACGAGCGGGCGATCAGTTGCACTGCGCCGCGTTGCCCGCTGCAACGACCACAGGCGTGGCAGTCGCTGGCGCCTTGCAGGCGGCGGATGTCCAGGAGTGGCGCGCAGTTGGGCAGCGGCAGGCGCGGGGCATTGTTGGCTTTCCAGCGTTGTTCATCCACGGCGAAATGCACTGGCGCCAGGCGGGCGAGCAGGGCGAACACGCCGCTCACCGGGCACAGGTAACGGCACCACACGCGCTTGCCGCGCACGAACAACAGGCCGACCACCACCGCCGCCAATGTCGAGCCGCCCAGGATCAGCAACGCTGCCTGGGCATAGTCGTACACGCTGATCAATTGGCCGTAGAGCGTGGTGAGGCAAAAGCCCAGGGTCGGCCAGCCGCCCCAACGCAGCCAGCGCGGTATGCCGAGGCCACGCCCGTGCTGGCTGGCCCACTCGCTCAGCGAACCCTCCGGGCACAGCACGCCGCACCACAGGCGCCCGAACAGCACCATCGACAGCAACACGAACGGCCACCAGATCCCCCAGAAGATAAATTGCGCCAGCAGCGTCAGGTTGTTCACCATGCGCGCCTGACTATCCGGCAACGGCAGCACGGTGGGCAGCACCAGCAGCACGGCATACGCCAGCACCACCGCCCATTGCATGGCACGGATCAGCCGGGCATGGCGGCGCATGCCATCGCCCAGTTGCTGCAACCAACTCATGCCGCGTGCCGGGAGCGAC
Source organism: Pseudomonas sp. SB113 (assembly GCF_040754745.1). Classification (NCBI taxonomy): domain Bacteria; kingdom Pseudomonadati; phylum Pseudomonadota; class Gammaproteobacteria; order Pseudomonadales; family Pseudomonadaceae; genus Pseudomonas; species Pseudomonas sp. SB113. The sequence continues at coordinate 77,911 of NZ_JBFMHW010000025.1, read as the reverse complement.
GCAGGCCGTTGCCCACCCACAGCCAGTAGCCGAGCAGGACTAGCAGGGTGACAAGGCTGGGGGCCGCACGGTAGCCGGCAAAGTCGGCCAGCAGCGCGCCCAGGCCATGGCTGTCACTGAGCAGTGTGCTGCTGTCCCAGCGGCTGTCACCAAAGGCGGCGTAAACCCACTCGGGCATGTCCATGCCCAGCAGTTGCCCGCTGATACGGTCCACGGCCGCGACCAGCAAGGCACCGCCCAGCAGCAACAGCAGCGCCTCGCTGAGGGCGAAGAACAGTGACCAGGAGATAAAGCGCCGACTGCCGCGCAACAACACGACGGTGAGCCCCGCCAATGCCAGGCCGAGCACACCGCCGACGGCGAAAAGGCCCAGCGCCTCATCGTGCAGGCGCGCCCCGGCGCCATACAAAAACACCACGGTTTCACTGCCTTCGCGGCTCACCGCCAGCAACGCCAGTAACAGCACGCCCCAGCCGCCCTGGCGCGCCAGGCGCTCGTCGGCCTCGCGTACCAGGGTGTGTTTGAGCGTGGCCGCGTTGCGGTGCATCCAGAACACCATCTGCACCATCAAGCCGCTGGCCAACAGGGTCAACGCCGCTTGCAGCCACTCGCCCTGGGGGCCGGTCATGGTGTCACCGGCCCAGAGCATCAAACCGGCCAGCCCGGCCGAACACAACAACCCCAGCAGCACCCCGGCCCAGAGGAAACGGGCCAGTTGCGCATGGCCGGCCTGGCGGTTGATCCAGGCTTGCAGAATGCCGATCACCAGCAGGGCCTCGACGCTTTCACGCCAGACAATAAACATCGATTGATTCATCAACGGCTCCTATTCGGCGAGGATGCTGCCTTCGGGCAACTGTGGGTTGAACTCGTCGAAGAACGGGTACAACCCCGGCTTGAGCGGGTGGATCACCACAAAGGTGGTCACCCCCGCAGACAACACCTTCTCGACCCGCAGCGGTGTGCTTTCGAATTCGGCCGGGCCTTGGCCGATGTTCTTGAGCACGATCTTGAAACGCTCATCGGCCTTGACCACCAGTTGCGGCGGGTCGAAATGGCCGTCCCGCAGGCTCAGCTCATAGGTGGGCAACGGCGCCGCCATCGCCGCACCGCTTAGCAGCAGGCCGCCCAGCAACAGGGCGCGGCGCATCAATAACCGCCTTTTTTGCCGATGCCGGCGTAGACGAATTCGTAGTGCACCTCGCAGCGTTCGAACCACGGGGCCACCCCGGTTTCCTTGTCGGTATGACGGCCCAGGGAGTGGTGGCCGGTGGGCGGTAATACGCTGAAGGTGAGGGTGTATTTGCCGGGCCCTTGCAGCTTGACGTTATCGCCGTAGTGCGGCCCGTCGTTGGCGACCATGGCGTGGAAGTCGCCGCTGATGGGGGTGTCGCTGCCCTGTTTCTTCAGGGTGAACGACAGGTTGAGGTAGGGCACGAAACTGCCTTCCTGAAACCCTTGGGCGTTGTCCGCCGTGGCGCGTACATCAGCCTCCAGGTGCACATCCGAATCGGCCGTGGCGCGCATCATCCCGGCGGGGGCCATCTCGATCGGTTGCAGGTACACCGCGCCGATTTCCAGGCCGGGGCAGTGTTGCGGTTCGCCGATGGGGTACTCCTTGGCAAACGCCACGGAGGTGCTCAGCAGCAGGGCAAGGGACAACAAAGAAGGGCTACGCATGGAGGCTTCCTGACGGGTGAGGGGAGAGAACCCGAGTCTAGGAAGGTCAGCAGTAAATAATAATGATTCTTGTCAAGTTTCGAGGATATTTCATCTTGGCCAGGCTTGATGCCGGTCAAGGTCGCACAAGCTTTATGGGGGTAGGTTGCAGTAAGTGTTCGTCGCCAGGGAGTCCACGCATGGCCAAGCCTTTTCCGCTGCACCCCAAGCATCCCGAACGTATTTGTTGGGGCTGCGATCGCTACTGCGCCGCCACCGACCTGGCGTGCGGCAATGGCGCCGACCGCACCATGCACCCGGCCGAGATGATCGGGGATGACTGGTACGAGCATGGCGACTGGGGGTTTGCACCCGAGCCGCCGGTTGCGGATGAACCGTCAGCTGCCTGAGCGGGGTTTTTCCTTGCCGTCTTTAGGGGCGTCAGCCGGCTTGGCGGGTTTGCTCGGCGGTTTGGCGGTGTCCTTGGTTTTTTTGTCGCTGTCGGAAGGGCTGCTGGGGTAGGTCCCCGGTGGCAGGGCGGAACCGGCGGCGCTGTCGCCACTCAAGGCGTTGGAGGCAGGTTCCGGGTTATCGCCAAAGGCGGCGAGGGCGGGGCCGGAGAGCAGGGCTGACAGGCCGACGATAAGCACAATCCGTTGGGACAATCTGGTCTTCATGACGCAATCCCCTATCGTGTGGATGTATCAGGAGCCTGGATGAATTCCCGGCTCCGGTCATGCCTCGATCAAGCCGCCATGGGCTTGCTCGACTGCAACTTTTTATGCGCCGCTTTCATGGCTTCCATTTCAGCGCCCAACTCTTCAAGCAGCGCCTTGCCCAGCAGCTTTTTAGCCTGCGGGAACATCTCGGTTTCCTCTTCTTCGATATGGTGCTCCAGCAATTCCTTGACCACTTTGACGCGGCCGGAAAACTCGGTGGTCGAAGGTTCGGTTTGCTTCAGGTCGGGCAGTACCAGGGAGTCGACGGTGCGATGCTCTTCCTTGGCCTCGTGGTACATGATGTCCTGTTCCTTGCCGCCGGCTTTTCTGAACGCCGGGTAGAGAATTTCTTCTTCCAGCTTGGTGTGCAGACTGATTTCCGCTTCCAGCTTGGCCAGCAACTCAGTGCGTTTTTTCACCCCACGTTCGGTGGACTCACTCAGTTGAGTCAACAGGGCCTTCACGCGTTCGTGGTCGGCTTTGAGCAGGTCAATGGCATTCATGGGTGACACCTCACGGGAATTTCAGGGCGCGTCGATATGCACGCCTCGTCCCGTGCAGGGGTGCATCAGGTGTACCAACTTGAGTGATTTTAAATTGGTCTTTCAATTCAACTGGTTGAAGAAGATTGGAGCAAGTAGCCGTCGTGCAGGTTGCATGGTTGGGCGCAGGGCACGTTGCATTCCACAACCCAGGAAAATTTAAATGAACCCTCGCGGCCGATGCTTGAACTAACGCATACGACCTAGGAGGTGATGCATGGAAATTCAATATATCTGGATCGGGTTGGCGGTGATTCTGCTGTTGTTGGAGTTGTGGGCGATCAATATCGTCCTGCGCAGCACCGGTGGTTGGGAGAGTAAGGGGTTATGGTTGGTGATCCTGATCTTTGTGCCGTTGTTTGGCTTGATTGCCTGGGCGATGTTCGGGCCCAAGCGTGAGATGCCGGAGCAGCGTAAAAGCTGAAGGGCTTAGGGAAATAAAAACAGGCGCCGAGAGGCGCCTGTTTACGTTCAGCAGGGACCGTTCAACCGGCTACAGCCTTGGCAATCGTCTCGTTGAACGCCGGCAAATCATCCGGTGTGCGCGACGTGATCAACGTCCAGCCATTGGCCTGGCACTGCTTGACTTCGGCATCGACCCATCCAGCCGCGCCAGCGTTTTCCAGGTCGATGCGCACGCTTTTGTAGGAGGTCAGGGTCTTGCCCTTGATCACGCCAGCGTCGATCAGCGTCCATGGGCCGTGACAGATCGCCGCGATGGTTTTACCGGCTTCGGTGAAGTCCTTGATCAGGCGCAGCGCCGCCGCATCCTGGCGCAGGGTGTCGGCATTGACGGTACCGCCAGGGATGACCAGGGCGTCAAAGTCGCTGCTCACGACGTCCGACAGTTGCACGTCGGACTCCACTGTTTTGTCTTTCTCGGTGTCGCCGACAAAGGTCTGGGTGGTACCGCCTTTGCTCGAAGCGTGGGTCACCGTGGCGCCGTAGCCGCGCAAGGCGTCCAGGGGCTTGAGCAGCTCGTCGCGCTCGATGCCGGTGTTGGAGGTGATGATCAGAATCTTCTTGCCGTTAAGGTGTGAACTCATGATCGAGTGTCTCCTGAGGGGTGGATTAAAGAAGCGATATGGGAGAGTGGATCGAGTCCGGGCGGCAAAGGTTTAAATTAATTTGCGCTTATTTCGCCGGCGGTTGGCGCGGGCAATTTCCTTGAACTATCCAAATCCACCGGCCTCTGCTGCATAAGTGCCCGCGCTTTTTCGTGGGCCTTCGACCCCTTGGAGAGAGACCATGACTGCCGACAAAACCCCCGCGCCGATCAGCTCTGAAGACGCTCAGAAAGGCACTGAAAAAGCCTCCAAAGGCCAGACCCTGGAACGCCCGAATCCAAAGACCGAAACCGTCGATAAGGTGTTGACGCCCACCTCGATCAAAGACACCGAACGCCAGACCGATGCCATCAACGAGCAGGCTACCAAGGCCGAGCGCAAGCTGGGGCACTGATTGCCAAGCTGAACGCCGAGTACGCCGGCAAGAGCACCTACATCCTTTTTGTGGCAAGCGGGCTTGTTATGGTGAGTGGGCTTTTTGTGGCGAGCGGGCTTGCCCCGCGTTGGGCTGCGAAGCGGCCCTGAAACCTGCCACCGCGTTTAGGCAGGATAGTGGCGGTGACCTTATGTGGGGCCGCTACGCGCCCCAACGCGGGGCAAGCCCGCTCGCCACAATAAACTTGCTGGCCACAACAAGTCTGCCAGCCACAAAAGCCAATCCGCCACACCGCTATTTGACCCCCTGTTCCTACTCGGTATCGACCCGCAACACCTGCAACCCTAACCGCTCATACGCCTCCACACTCGGCACATGCCACTCGGTGATTAACGTGTGAATACGGTTGCACGGCGCCACCACAAACGGTTCCACCGCACCGAGTTTGTCGGCCATGGTCACCGCCACCACATGGGAGGCGCTGTCGAGCAGGGCCTGTTTGACCGCCACCTCATCAAAATGCAGCGAGCTGATGCCCACTTGCGGGTGCAGTGCGCACACCCCGGTAAACAGCAGGTCGGCCTTGATGCTCTGGATCAGGCGCACGCTTTCCTGGCCGCTGGTAGACAAGGTGGCCGGGTTGAGTTGGCCGCCGGCGAGTATCACTTTTACCGTGGGATGGTCCGCCAGGGCGATGGCGATCATCGGTGACGGCGTGACGACCGTGAGGCGGATCGAGCGCGGCAATGACTGGGCGATCTGCAAGGTGGTGGAGCCGGAATCGAACAGTACGATCTGGCCGTCTTCCACCTGGTCGGCGGCGAGTTGCGCGAGTTGACGCTTGGCTTCATTGGTCTCGCCGACACGGGTGAAGAAGTCCTTGCCGGTGTCCTTGGGCCGTGGCAGCGCGCCACCGTGCACGCGCTGCAACAGGCCGGCGGCGGCGAGTTCGCCGAGGTCGCGGCGGATGGTGTCCTGGGACACGGCGAAGTGGTCCACCAATTCCGAAGCGGTGACTTTGCCGTCGCGCTCCAGCAATAACAGGATCTTTTGTTTGCGCAGGGAAGGCAGGTCGATGGCGTGATGAGTATTGTGCATGTTTATGCGCTTTTTTGCGGGTTTGTGCGAGATTAGTCCGCGGTCGATATAAACGCAATGGCTGGTTGCCCACCTGTTGCGCGGTTACTCTCTGTGCTCAGTTCAGGGAGAGGTGACCTAGATGTCGTTGATTACAACCATCGAAGATTTACGCAAGCTGGCGCAAAAACGTGTTCCACGGATGTTCTACGATTACGCCGACTCCGGGTCCTGGACTGAGAGCACCTACCGGGCCAATGAAAGCGATTTTGCCCGGATCAAATTCCGCCAGCGCGTGGCGCGCAATATCGATGAACGCTCGATCCGCGCCACCATGATCGGCCAGGACGTGGCCATGCCGGTGGCCCTCGCACCCACGGGCCTGGCCGGCATGCAGCATGCCGATGGCGAGATTCTTACCGCGCGTGCCGCCGCCGCGTTTGGCCTGCGCTACACCTTGTCGACCATGAGTATTTGCTCGTTGGAGGACATCGCCGAACAGGTCGGCAAGCCGTTCTGGTTCCAGCTGTATGTGATGCGCGACCGCGCGTTTGTCGAGCAACTGATCGAACGTGCCAAGGCGGCCGGCGTGGATGCGCTGGTGCTGACGCTGGACCTGCAGATCCTCGGGCAACGCCACAAGGACTTGATCAACGGCCTCTCGGCGCCGCCCAGGCTGACCTTGCCGAACATCCTCAACATGGCCACCAAGCCACGCTGGGTGATGGGCATGCTCGGCACCCAACGGCGTGGCTTCGGCAATATCGTCGGGCATGTGAAGGGTGTGGCGGACATGAGTTCGCTGTCATCGTGGACCGCCCAGCAATTCGACCCGCGCCTGAGCTGGGACGATGTGGAGTGGATCAAGAAGTGCTGGGGCGGCAAGCTGATCATCAAGGGCATCCTCGATGTGGAGGACGCGCGCCTGGCCGCCAACTCCGGTGCCGATGCACTGGTGGTGAGCAACCACGGTGGCCGCCAGTTGGATGGTGCACCGTCGAGCATCAGCCAGTTGCCGGCGATTGTCGAAGCGGTGGGCGAGCGGATTGAAGTGTGGCTGGACGGCGGCATTCGCTCCGGCCAGGACGTGCTCAAAGCGATGGCACTCGGCGCCAAAGGCACCATGATCGGTCGCCCGCATTTGTATGGTTTGGGCGCGATGGGCGAAGCGGGGGTGACCAAGGCACTCGACATCATCGCCCGTGAGCTGGACGTGACGATGGCACTGTGTGGCTATAACGATATACGCGCTGTGAATCGCGAGATTTTGCTGCCGGGTACATTCCCCGAAACCGTTTAGTGAGCAAAAAAATCGTAAAAAAATAAAAAGAGTTGTCCACGAAAACCGTGGGTATCTCTGTGGATAACTTTGCGAGGGCCCGGCAGGGTTGGCGATTTAACCAAAGGTTAATATTTGATCAACTGCCGGCCATGTCCAGTATGGGCAGGGTTTGCGCTTGACAGCCAAGCGCGAACCCAGTGCCGAAAAGCAGATTTATGACTCGTTGTTGCGACCTGGAGTGTGGGTGACCACCTGGGCTGGCATCTTCGCTTGCATCAGGTTGTCGAGTGCCTGGCGATAGCTGCCACCGGCCAGGCTCATGCTGTTGTTGTGGCTGGCACCCGGCACCAATAAGAGGCGTTTGGGTTGCCGGGCCGCTTCAAATAGTTGCTCGCTGAAACGCGGCGGCACGTAGCGGTCGTCCAGGCCGTGGACCACCAGCAGCGGCATGTGGATGTCGGCGATCTTGTCGATGGAGTCGAACTTCTGCGACAGCAACCAGCGCACCGGCAGCGAGGTATTGGCTACCGCTGCGGCCACGTCGGCCAGGGAGGTGAAGGTGGACTCGATCACCAGCCCACGTACCGGCAGCGGCGTTTGCTGGCCCAGCTCGGCTGCCAGGTCGATGGCCACCGCCCCACCAAGGGAGTGCCCGTAGATCAGGCGTTTGCCGGGGTCCGGTTGCAGCACCTGGAAACGTTCCCAGGCGATGCGTGCATCTTCATACACCGTGGTTTCCGAAGGCAGTTCGCCACGGCTCTGGCCGAAACCGCGATAGTCGATGGCCAGCACCGAGTAACCCAGGGCGTGCAATTGCTCGATGCGAAACAGCTGCCCGGTGAGGTTCCAGCGTACGCCGTGCAAGTAGAGGATCGCCGGCGCGTCCTTGTTGGCTGCCGGGTACCACCAGCCATGAATGTTCTGCCCCGATTTGAAACTGGCGGGCTTGAGTTCGAATTCCTGCACCGCCTTGGGCAAACCGCTGTACCAACTTGCGGTGCCGGGCTCGATGCGAAACACCAGCTCGCGCTCCTTGTGTTGCAGCACCGCGCAGCCTACTGGCAGGCCGACGATCAACAGGGCCATGCACAGCAGGGGAAACCAGCGCAGGCTCAGGCGCGATAGAAAACGTGAGGGCATGAAGATTCCAGGGCAAAGGTGAAGTGGGGGTTTTACCAGATGGCCTACACAGGCAGGTATAAATTCGACGGCCGCCCAGGTTGATTGCTTGCAAAGTGTTACAGCATTGAACAACCCCTGCACAGGTTGCTAGGGTGGGGCAGATCAAACAACTGTGAACCCCGATTACTCCTTTGGAAAAAGAGCCAGCCATGGACAACAGCCCCGTTCGCATCACCGCCGAAGAGACCCTCTCGGACAACTGGTACCTGCTGAAAAAATACAGCTTCGACCTGCGTCGCCGCGACGGCAGTTGGCAAGCCCAGACCCGCGAGGTGTATGACCGCGGCAATGGCGCGACCATCCTGCTGTACAACCGCGAGCAACGCACGGTGTTGCTGATTCGCCAGTTCCGCATGCCCACCTTCGTCAATGACTACCACGGCTATCTGATTGAAGCGGCGGCGGGGTTGCTGGACAACGCCAGCCCCGAGGAGCGCATTCGCCTGGAGGCGGAGGAGGAAACGGGTTATCGCGTCGGGCATGTGGAGAAGGTCTATGCGGCGTTCATGAGCCCAGGGTCGGTCACTGAGCGGATTCACTTTTTTCTCGGCGAGTACCAGCCGGGGGACCAGGTCGGCAATGGCGGCGGCCTGGAAGAGGAGGGCGAGGACATCGAGGTGCTGGAGCTGGGTTTCGAGCAGGCGTTGGCCATGGTGCAGAGCGGCGAGATCGCAGACGGCAAGACCATCATGCTGTTGCAGCACCTGGAGTTGCGCATGCTGAAAGAAGGCTGGTGACCCCCTTCCAGCGATCCCGCTTAAACAGCACGTACATCCAATTTTCCTACCCCCATCCTCGGCAAACTCCCCTCATCGCTGAAACGTCTAGGCAGAGGGGCACACCATGGACCCAGCACCACAGACAGGGCCCGACGAAGTCGTCACCCTGGTCGTCAAACACCTGATCAAGACAGGCCGCGAAGCCGACTACGAAGCTTGGCTACGCCGCACCGTGCGTATCGCCGGCGAGCGTCCCGGCCACCTCGGTGTCGACGTAGTGCGCAGTAAACAAAACGGCTTGACGCTGTTCACCTGCGTATTGCGCTACCGCTCCACCGACGACCTGGAAACCTGGCTCAATTCCCCCGAGCGCAAAACCTTGATCGCCGAAGCCACGCCGATGCTGGCCGACGGCGACAAGACCGAAATCGGTGCGGTCAACGAATTCTGGTTCACGCCCCTGGCCGACAGCGCCGCCAAGCCGCCGCGCTGGAAGCAGGCGGTGGTCAGCCTGTTTGTAATTTTGCCGCAGACCTTGCTGTTGCCGTTTATCTGGGGGCCGATCCTGCGTCTGCACCCGTTCCTGTCCAACTACGTGGTCTCCACCTTCCTGGTCACCGTGACCATCGTCCTGCTGGTGGTCTACCTGCTGATGCCGGCCGCTACCCGCCTGTTCGCTCCCTGGCTTGAAGCCTCTGTAAAGGAAACCCTATGAACGCCGATCTGATTCTGTTCAATGGCCAGTTCCACACCGTGGACCGTGAAAATCCACGGGCAACCGCCGTCGCCATCCGCGAGGGACGCTTTGTTGCCGTCGGCACCGATGGCGAGGCCATGGCCCTGCGTGGCAGCGGCACCCAGGTCATCGACCTCAAGGGCCGCACCGTGATCCCCGGCCTCAATGACTCGCACCTGCACCTGATCCGTGGCGGCCTGAACTACAACCTCGAGCTGCGCTGGGAAGGCGTGCCGTCCCTGGCCGATGCCCTGCGCATGCTCAAGGAGCAGGCCGACCGTACTCCTACGCCGCAATGGGTGCGGGTGGTGGGCGGCTGGAACGAATTCCAGTTCGCCGAAAAACGCATGCCGACCCTGGAAGAACTCAACCAGGCCGCGCCGGATACCCCGGTGTTCGTGCTGCACCTGTATGACCGCGCCTTGCTCAACCGCGCCGCCCTGCGCGTGGCCGGCTACACCAAGGACACGCCGAACCCACCGGGTGGCGAGATCGTGCGCGACAGCAACGGCAACCCCACCGGCATGCTGGTGGCGCGACCCAACGCGATGATCCTCTACTCGACCTTGGCCAAAGGCCCGAAACTGCCACTGGAATACCAGGTCAACTCCACCCGCCAGTTCATGCGTGAACTCAATCGCCTCGGCCTGACCAGCGCCATCGATGCCGGCGGCGGTTTCCAGAACTACCCCGATGACTACGCAGTGATCGAGCAACTGGCCAAGGATCAACAGCTGACGGTGCGCATCGCCTACAACCTGTTCACCCAGAAGCCCAAGGAAGAGCTCAGCGACTTCAAGAACTGGACCGGCAGCGTCACCCTGCACCAGGGCGATGACTACCTGCGTCACAACGGCGCCGGCGAGATGCTGGTGTTCTCCGCGGCCGACTTTGAAGACTTCCTCGAACCTCGCCCGGACCTGCCGCTGACCATGGAACAGGAGTTGGAACCGGTGGTGCGCCACCTGGTGGAACAGCGCTGGCCGTTCCGCCTGCATGCCACCTATGACGAATCGATCTCGCGCATGCTCGACGTGTTCGAGAAGGTCAACCGCGACATCCCGTTCAATGGCTTGCCGTGGTTCTTCGACCATGCCGAAACCATCACCCCGAAGAATATCGAGCGGGTGCGCGCCCTCGGTGGTGGTATTGCGATCCAGGACCGCATGGCGTTCCAGGGCGAATACTTTGTCGAGCGCTACGGCGCCAAGGCCGCCGAAGCCACGCCACCGATCAAGCGCATGCTGGCTGAAGGCGTGCCGGTGGGGGCGGGCACCGATGCCACGCGGGTCTCGAGCTACAACCCGTGGACCTCGCTGTACTGGATGGTCAGTGGCCGCACCGTCGGTGGCCTGGAACTGCACGCCGAAGGCCTGCCGCGCCTCACCGCGCTGGAGCTGTTCACCCATGGCAGCGCCTGGTTCTCGTCCGAGCAGGGCAAGAAAGGCCAGATCAAGGTCGGCCAATTGGCGGACGTGGCGGCGCTGTCGGCGGACTTTTTCAGCGTCGATGAAGAAGCCATCAAGTGGATCGAATCGGTGCTCACTGTCGTGGGCGGCAAGGTGGTCTACGGCGCCGGCGACTTCGAAGACTACGCACCGCCGCGCGTGCCGGTGCTGCCGGACTGGTCGCCGGTGGTCAAGGTGCCGGGGCACTGGCGCCCGAGTTCGCCTTTGCAAGCTCAAGTACACCAATGCAGCGGCCCATGCGGCGTGCATTCCCACAGCCACGAAAAGGCGCGCCTTTCCAGCGTGCCGGTCAGCGACTTCCAGGGCTTCTGGGGTGCGTTTGGCTGCTCGTGCTTTGCGTTCTGATACCTAAACCCACAAAGGAGTTACCCCCATGACTTACAAGCGCTTGAACAAAGATGACGCGGTGGTGCTGTTGGTGGATCACCAGACCGGCCTGATCTCCCTGGTGCAGGATTTCTCCCCCAACGAATTCAAGAACAACGTACTGGCCCTGGCCGACGTGGCGAAGTTCTTCAACCTGCCGACCATCCTGACCACCAGTTTTGAAGGCGGTCCTAACGGCCCACTGGTGCCAGAGCTCAAGGCACTCTTCCCGGACGCGCCGTACATCGCCCGCCCTGGCCAGATCAACGCCTGGGACAACGAAGATTTCGTCAAGGCCGTCAAGGCTACCGGCCGCAAGCAGATCATCATTGCCGGTGTGGTGACGGATGTGTGCGTAGCGTTCCCGACCCTTTGCGCCCTCGACGAAGGCTTCGAGGTGTTCGTGGTCACCGACGCCTCCGGCACCTTCAACGAAACCGTGCAACAAGCCGCCTGGGCGCGTATGACCGCCGCCGGTGCGCAACTGGTGAACTGGTTCGCCGTGGCCTGCGAGCTGCAAGTGGACTGGCGCAACGACATGGAAGGCCTGGCCAACCTGCTGTCGCCGCGCATCCCCAACTACCGCAACCTGATGAACAGCTACTCGGCGTTCACGGCCAAGTAAGCTGTTCTCAAGCCTGTAGGTAATCCCTTGTGGGAGGGGGCTTGCCCCCGATTGCGGTGTGTCAGTCTGAGTATTTTTGACTGATCCACTGCTATCGGGGGCAAGCCCCCTCCCACATTTGATTTGTGGTGTTGCGACCATCCAGTTATAAATCAGCCCATCGTCCACCGAGAAGCGACAATGAACCCCTTCGAAGACATGCGCCTGTTCTGCCAGGTCATGGAATCCGGCAGCTTCACCGCCGCCGCCGAACAGCTGGGCCTGTCCAAGCAATTCGTCAGCCGCCGCCTGATCCAGCTGGAAGATCGCCTCGGCGTGCGCCTGCTCAACCGTTCCACACGCCGCCTGGATGTCACGCCCCTGGGCCAGAGTTACTACGAATCCGCCTTGCGCCTGCTCGGTGAAGTCGAGCAAGTGGAGCAGGGCATCGCCGGCCAGAACAGCGAACCACGCGGCACCCTGCGCCTCAGCGCGCCGTTGTCGTTTGCCATGGCCCACCTCGGTTGCCTGCTGCCGCTGTTTTTGCAGCGCCATCCGCTGGTCTCGGTGGAGGTTGATCTCAGCGACCGTCCCGTGGACCTGATTGGCGAAGGCTACGACCTGGTGCTGCGGATCGGCACCCTGGAAGATTCCACCCTGATCGCCCGCCGTATCGCCAGCATCCCCCGTGTGTATTGCGCCAGTCCCGACTACCTGGCCCTGCGTGGCACCCCGCAAAAACCCGAGGACCTCGCCGAGCACGACTGCCTGCCCTACGGCCATGGCCGCCAGGTGCAATGGCGCTTCAAGGGCAAGTTGCAGGCCCTGCATGTCAGCGGCCGCATGCGCGTGAACAACGGCGACCTGCTGCGCGACACCGCCATCGCCGGGCTGGGCGTGACCTACTTGCCGACCTTTATCGTCGGCGACGCCATGAAGGACGGGCGCCTGGTCACCGTCCTCGATGACTTTGCCCCCGAAGCCCTGACCCTGTCGGCGGTGTATCCCCAGCACCGGCAAAGCTCACGGCCGGTGCAGGCGCTGGTGGAGTTTTTGCGCGAACGCCTGGCTAGCGGCTGTTGAACAGCTGGCGGATCAGGTTTGGGGTGCTGCCGGTCCAGCGCTTGAACGAACGCCGGAAGTTCGCTGCATCGTTGAAGTTCAGGTACGCCGCCACTTCATCATTGCTGTAGCCCTTGACCTGGTAAAGGTGCAACGCCACCTGCTTGCGCACCCGGTCCACCTGCTGCTGAAAACCGGTGCCGTGCTTGTGCAACTTGCGCTTGAGGGTCGCCGGGCTCATGGCGAAGGCCTGGGCCGCCTGTTCCAAGCTGGGCGGCTGGCGCACCTGGTCGCGCAGGTACTCGTAGAGACAGTCGAGAAAACTGCCGGCAAAGCCCAACTGTTCGATCTGCTCGCGGGCTTGCCGACGCGCAACCTGGCCGGCCGTGGCCGAGGCACCAGGCCAGGCACGGGTAAGGTATTCGCGCGGGATAGTCATCATGTCCAGCGGGCGCTCGAAGCGCGTGTCTTCGCCCAGGTGCACCCAGTACTGCTCGATATAACGCGGTTCGGCATGGCTGAAGCTGCACGCCCACGGCAGGCGCTCGCCGCTGAGCCATTGGCTCATGGCAACCAGCGAGGTCATGCTGGCTTCCAGCAGAAAGCGCCAATGTTCGCCGGCGCCGCAACTGTCCAGCCAGTACAGGTAGGCGTGGTGCTCATCCAGCTCCAGTTGCAGGGTGGCCAACGGGCTGAGCAGCACCTGTTGCTGGATCAGGATCTCCAGGGCCTGGTGCAGGTTCTGCGCATGGCCAAGGGCGTGGCTGGCGGCGCCGTAATAGCCGGGTAGCAGGCGCTGGCCAAACAGGAAGCTGCTGTCGTCGGCGTCCAATAACTTGCGACTGTTGCCGATCAAACCGAAAAACTGCTGCGGGCTCAGCTGCGCGGTGCCGGCCAGGATGTCCTCGTGAAACAGCCCGGTGCCGCGCAGCAGGCGATGGCTGTCGATGTCGCGGGACAAGGCCAGGTCGATCAGCGTGGCGGGTTGGTAATGCCCGGGGATGAAGCGGCTGTCGGCTTCATACCAGCTGGTTTTCACGGCCATCTCAGGCACTTTTCGCAAGCGGTTGCTTGGCCCTGGCCAACGCCAGGTTCAGGCGCTTGAGCAAGTCCTGGGGCGGTTCTTCAAGCGCCATGACCACGGCGGTGGTCGCGGCCAGTTGCAGGCGTTCGCCTTGTTGCCGGGTCTTGTGGGCCAGGCCGCGCACCGCTTGCTGCAACTCCAGCGCCAGCTCCTTGGCCTGGCGTTCGCCGGTATTGGGCAGCAGCACCACAAAACGGTCGCCGGCCAGGCGGCACAGCAGGTCCTGGCGGCGCAGGTTGAGCAGCAGCAAATGGCTGAGGGCCTGCAACACCGCGTCGCCTTCGGCATGCCCATAGGCCTGGTTGATGGCGGCGAAGTTGTCCAGGTCCAGGGCCAGCAGCGACAGCGGTTGTTGCTGGTCGCGGCTGTCTTGCAGGCTGTCGGCCAACTGGCGCTTGAGGTAATCGGCGCCGGCCAGCGGCGTGAGTTTGTCGAACAGCCGATGCTCACGGAACAGTCGCTCGCGTTTTTCCATCTGCGCGCTGATCGCCAGTTGTTCGCGGTGCCAGTGGTAGATGCCGATGGTCAGCAGGATCATGCCCACCGGCATCGGTCCGGACTCGAGCCAATGGTCCCAGGTGATGCTGTCGGGCAGGCGGATAAATTCGTCGAGGCTGTCGATCCACCAGGAGAAAAAGATGCATGCCAGGCCCAGCGCCAGGTAATTGGTGACGCGCCCGGCGGGGCGGCTTTTGAGCACCAGGCCCAGCCACACCAGGGCGAGCAGGGCGGAACCGCCTTCGCCGAAAATATCCAGCCACACCCATTCGCTGACGCTTTTCAATTCGCCACAGGCCAGGTGCAGGATCAACCCGAGGTTGGCGGCGATCAGCAGCAACGAGAGCTTCCAGCGGTGGGGCTTGAGCACGGAAAACATGGCCGCGGGTCCTTGGGAAAATGAGCGATGGGCGCCAGCACAGCAGATGGATGTGACCGTTGGATGACGGTGGGGGTGGGTCGAATCAGCTCATCTCAAACACACTGGAGATCAAAAAATGTGGGAGGGGGCTTGCCCCCGATGCATAAGTATCTACACATCTTGAGCCGAGCCCCCTGCGTAGCAGCTGTCGAGCCTTGGCGAGGCTGCGTCGGCGGTGTGTCAGACGCGCCGCAAACGCAGCCTCGCCAAGGCTCGACAGCTGCTACGCGTTATCCTACTGAAGTTGTGTAGATACTTATGCCCCGATGGCGGTGTATCAGTCGACAGATAGGCCAGCTGACCCACCGCTATCGGGGGCAAGCCCCCTCCCACAGGGGATCTCCACAGGTCATATCAGCTCATTCCACGTCCGGGTTCGGGCAAAACCCCCGGTTTACGGGGCTTCGCGCCGACCCCTGTCACAGAACGGTCATCCCCCACCCCTAGCTTGCCCTCCCAGTTGCCGGGCCTCTTGCCTGGCGCCAACGGATTCTTGGGGAGGATTGCATGTACAAGCGCACCAGGCTCGTCAGCTTTACGCTTACCGCCTTGGCCCTGGCGATGGCCAGTGAACGGTTGAGCGCCGCCGAAGCGAGCGCCACCGAGCACGTCGAAGTGGTCGGCCAGGCTGCCGCTATGGACCAGGCGCTCAAGGAGCAGCGCAGCGCCGACAGCATCAAGAGCGTGGTGCATGCCGACGGCGTGGCCCAGTTGCCGGATGAAAACGTCGCCGAAGCGGTGCAGCGCCTGCCGGGCATCAGTGTCGAGCGCGACCAGGGCGAAGGGCGTTTTGTCAGCGTGCGTGGCCTGGGCCCGGACCTCAACAGCGTGACCATCAACGGCACCCTGGTGCCCGCCCCGGAAAGCGCGCGCCGCGCCGTGGCCCTCGATGTGCTGCCCTCGGAGCTGGTGCAGTCGCTGTCGGTGATCAAGACCCTCACCCCGGACATGGACGCCAACTCCCTCGGCGGCACCGTCGACGTGCAAAGCCTCTCGGCCTTCGACCATAAAGGTTTGTTCTACACCGGCAGCACCGAAGCCAGCTACGACAAGAACACGAGCCAGACCAGCCCGAAATTCTCCGGCGCCGCCAGTAACCGTTTCAGCCTCGGCGACGGCATCGACAACTTCGGCGTCGCCGCCGCCCTCAGTTGGCAAAAGCGCGACTTCGGCTCGGACAATGTCGAAACCGGCGGCGCCTGGGACTTCACCGACGGCGCCCGGCTCAACGAGTTCGAACAGCGCGACTACGATATCAGCCGCGAACGCGCCGGCGGTGGCCTGAACTTCGACTACAAGCCCGATGACCTCAGCAGCTACTACCTGCGCACCCTCTACAGCCGCTACACCGACACCGAAACCCGCAACTCCACCAGCATCGAGTTTGCCGACCCCCAGGCCCCGGGCGCACTGGGCGATGCCGAGGGCAAGCGCAAGCTTAAAAACCGTGAGGAAACCCAGGAAATCCAATCCTATGTGTTCGGCGGCGAACGCATGCTCGGCCTCTGGACCCTCAGCGGCCAGGCCGGCTACAGCCAGTCCAGCGAAGACAGCCCGGCGCATATCGCAGGCGCCACCTTCGACGGCGGTGACTTTGCCAACAGCGGTTTCTACGACAAGGACAAGCCCCGCCCGATCATCGGCAGCGGCTTCTACGACGCGAGCAACTTCAGCCTCGACAAAGTCGACTGGGAAAAACAGAACACCAAGGACACCGAGAAAAACCTGCGCCTGGACCTGGCCCGCGACTACGACCTGAGCGGTTATGCGTCCCAGGTCAAGTTCGGTGGCAAGGTCAGCCGCCGCAACAAGGACAACGACCTGGAAGCCTGGGTCTACGAAGACTTCGACACCCTCGGTTTCACCGCCGACCAACTCAACCTCACCCGGTTCCAGAAGGGCAGCGTCGACTATCGCCTGGGCAACTACGGCCCCGGCATCAGCCCCAGCGCCATCAAGCAGCTGATCGGCAGCCTCAACCCGGCGGACTTCTATGACGAGACCGAATCGCGGGTCAACGACTTCACCATCCGCGAAGACATCAACGCCGGCTACCTGATGAACACCATCGATGTCGACGACTGGCGCTTTATCGCCGGCCTGCGCTACGAAGGCACCGAGTTCGAAGCCAAGGGCACCGGCGCCACCGATGGCGTGTTCACGGCCACCGAGACCAAGCGCCGCTATCACCATTGGCTGCCGGGCCTGCATGCGCGCTATCAGATCGACAAGAACACCCAGGTGCGCGCGGCCTGGACCAAGTCGGTGGTGCGCCCGACGTTCGGCCAGCTGGCGCCGGGTTTCGTGATCGACGATGACGAAGCCACCTTCGGTAACCCTGACCTCAAGCCCCTGGAGTCGAGCAACCTCGACCTGGGCATCGAGCACTTCATGGGTCGCGCCGGGACCGTGTCGGCGTTCGTGTTCTACAAGGACATCAAGAACTTCGTCTACAACACCGACCTCGCCGGTACCGGCGCCTGGACCAACTTCGCCGAGGCCCACACCTACGCCAACGGCGACAGCGCCAAGCTCTACGGGCTGGAACTGGCCTACTCACAGAAGTTCGACTGGCTGCCCGCACCGTGGAACGGTTTGCTGATCGGCGCCAACAGCACCTTCAGCCGCTCCAGCGCCGATATCGAAGGTTTCGACGCCGCCAGCGGCACCAATCGCAAGCGCAATATCAGCCTGCCCAACCAGTCGGACACCGTCGGCAACCTTATGCTCGGCTGGGAAGACGACAAGCTCAGCCTGCGCCTCTCGGCCAACTACAAATCGGCCTACCTGTATGAACTGGCCTCGATCAACGACAAGGCCCACGACCTGCACGTCGACGCGCAGACCTTCGTCGACTTCAGCGTGCGCTACTCGCTGACCAAGAACCTGCAAGTCAGCTTCGAGGCCCAGAACCTCACCGATGAGTCGTACTTCGTCTACACCGGCCACCGCAGCTACAACGGCCAATACGAAGAGTACGGCCCCACCTACAAAGTGGGCCTGACCTTCACCCATTTCTAACGCACACCTAGATTCCAATGTGGGAGGGGGTTTGCCCCCGATAGCGGTGGATCAGTGAACGATTCATCAACTGACACACCCTTATCGGGGGCAAACCCCCTCCCGCATTGGATCTCCATTGTTTTCGAAGGATTTGTTTGTTCATGAGAATTTCCAAGCTGTACCTGCTGATCGCCCTGGTCACCAGCGGCCATGCGTTCGCCGCCGACCTGGCGCTGACCCCGTGGGCACCCAGCCTGAAGGCCGACGCCGTGGCCTTCCTGCCCAACGCCACCGAGCGCGTGGCCGCCAGCACCCGCGACGGCCTGCAACTGCTCGACAGCAAGGGCGCCGAGCTGGCGCGTTTCAACGGTAACTTCAGCAGCCTCGACACCCGCGCCGCAGGTACCCAGGTGCTGGTCGCCAGCCTCGACAACGACCGCCAACAGGCGTTGCTGATCAGCCTGGACAGTGCCAGCAAAAACTGGGGCAAGCCGCTGTACCTGCCGACCCGCGACTACCCGGTGAATGGCCTGTGCCTGTACCGCGACGCCGCGGCCAACCTGTTTGTCTTCCTGGTGGGCGAAGAGGGCAAGGGCGAGCAATGGCTGGTGGGCAACGGCTCGACGCTGCTCACCGAAGCCCAGCGTGTACGCGGTGTGCCGCTGCCGCCGTCGGCGCAGTTCTGCCAGGTGGACGACGCCACCCAGCAGTTGGTGGTGAATGAACAGAATGTCGGCTGGTGGGCCTACCCGGCGCATCCGGAAGCTGATGTGAAACGCACGCCGGTGGCGCTGTTCGACACTCCCAAGCGCGAAGCCGGGGCCATGGCGCTGGTGCCGGGTGGCATGGTTGCGTTGGACCCGAAGACCGCCCGGTTGCACCTGTTCCAGCAAACCGGCGAGCGCTGGCTGGAGCAATCGAGCCTGGGCCTGCCGGGCCTGAAAGAGCCGGAACAATTGGCGATCACTGGCCGCCAGTTGCTGGTGCGCGATGACGACAGCGGCAAGCTTTACCAGGCCAGGCTCGACTGGCAGGCCACGCCCGTCGCGGCGGCGCCGGTGCTGCCGGAAGTCGCGGCCTTGCGCCAGAGCGACCCGGTCGGCCGCCAGGGCGATGCGGCGGATGACCCGGCGATCTGGATTCACCCCGAAACACCGGCCAAAAGCCGTGTGCTCGGCACCAACAAGAAACAGGGCCTGCTCGCCTACGACCTCGACGGCAAGCTGTTGCAGGAACTGGCAGTGGGGCGCCTGAACAATGTGGACGTACGTCCCCGTTTCAAGCTCGGCCAGCAAACGGTCGACCTGGCCGTGGCGAGCAATCGCGATCACAACAGCCTGAGCCTGTTCAGCATCGACCGTCAGAGCGGCGAGCTGCGTGAGGTCGGTGAAGTGCCCACGCCGCTCAAGGAAATCTATGGCATTTGCCTGTTCCAGCCCGCCAGCGGCGAGATCTATGCGATTGCCAACGGCAAGGACGGCACCTTCCTGCAATACCGCCTCAGCGCGCCGAACGGCCGTGTGCACGGCGAGCTGGTGCGCCAGTTCAAGGTCGACAGCCAACCCGAAGGCTGCGTGGCCGACGACCAGCGCCAGCGCCTGTTTATCGGTGAGGAAGACGTCGGCGTGTGGACGGTGGATGCGCGCGCCGATCAACCGGCGACGCTGACCAGCGTGATCAAGGTCGGCCCGCAGCTGC
Source organism: Pseudomonas sp. SB113 (assembly GCF_040754745.1). Taxonomy (NCBI): domain Bacteria; kingdom Pseudomonadati; phylum Pseudomonadota; class Gammaproteobacteria; order Pseudomonadales; family Pseudomonadaceae; genus Pseudomonas; species Pseudomonas sp. SB113. Next base: position 58,347 of record NZ_JBFMHW010000025.1, on the reverse strand, counting down.
ATGCGGATGTCGAGGGCCTGGCGCTGTACCAGAGCGATAAGCATGACTACCTGGTGATCTCCAGCCAAGGCAATGACAGCTATCTGGTGGTGGATGCCGAACCGCCGTTCGCCGTGCACGGCGGCTTCCGCGTCGGCTTGAACGCCGCCGCCGGTATCGACGGCGCGTCGGAAACCGATGGCCTGGAAGTCACCGCCATCAACCTCGGCGGGCCATGGAGCCAAGGCATGCTGGTGGTGCAGGACGGACGCAAGCGCATGCCCGAGCAAACCCAGAACTTCAAGTTCGTACCCTGGGCCGAGGTCACCCGCGCATTGAAATTGCCGTGAACCGTCATCAACCGGTCATCACTTTTTAATCGAATGGGAGATTCACTATGCACGCGACGATGGAACATATGACGATCTGGGGACTGATCAGCGACGCCAGCCTGTTGGTCAAGGCTGTCATGGTCACCTTGCTGTTGGCGTCCTTGCTCAGCTGGTACCTGATTATCCAGCGCGGCAGTGTCCTGCGCCGCCTGGAGCGTCAGTTAAACGGTTTTGTGCAGCGCTTTCGCGCCGCGCCGGATTTGCAGGCGCTGTCCCGTGAGATCCAACAGGCGGGCGAGGGCGGCATTGCGCCGATCTTTATCGCCGGGGTCCAGGAATACCAGCACCTGCACGGTCATGATCCGGCGGTGCTCGAAGGCGTGGAGCGGGCCTTGCAGGTGGCGATCACCGAGCAGGAAATCGAGCTGGAAAAGGGCCTGCAATTTCTGGCGACCGTGGGTTCGGTCAGCCCGTACATCGGCCTGTTCGGCACGGTGTGGGGCATCATGAATTCCTTTATCGGCCTTTCCCAGGTGCAACAGGCCACGTTGTCCACCGTAGCGCCGGGCATCGCCGAAGCCTTGATCGCCACGGCTATCGGCCTGTTTGCAGCGATCCCGGCGGTGATCGCCTACAACCGCTTCGCGGCGCGCGGCCAGACCCTGCTCACCCGTTACTACGCGTTTGGCAATGAGCTGCAAGTGCGCCTGCACCGCACCCTGCGCGGTACGTCGATCAACCTGGCCGTGGCCGCCTGAAAGGAGCAACTCCCATGTTAGTCAGGCCGCAACGCAAGCACGGGCCCAAGGCCGAGATGAACGTGGTGCCGTATATCGACGTGATGCTGGTGCTGCTGGTGATCTTCATGGTCACCGCGCCGATGCTGACCCAGGGCGTGAAGATCGACCTGCCCAAGGTCGCCGCCGAGGCGTTGGCCACCGACACCCGCCAGCAGATCCTTACGCTGTCGGTAAAGGCCGACGGTGGCTACTACTGGAACCTTGGCGGCGAACTCGATACCCAACACCAGACCGACAGTGCCGTGAGCCTGGATGAAATGGGTGCCAAGGTCATGCAGGTGGTGGCGGCGCGCAACGACACCCAGGTCTACATCCGTGCCGACGACAACGCCGGTTACGGCCGTGTGGTCGCGGCCATGGCGGTGTTGCAGAAGGGTGGAGTCAGCAACCTGGGGCTGGTGACCGAGGCCCCGCAATGACGGCGATGATCATGCACAGTCCCACACTGACGATGGCGCCCCGGGATGCTTCGGGGTTGTGGAGAAACAGCCTCGCCGCCAGCCTGGCGGTGGCGCTGCACTTGGGCGTGCTGGCCGCGTTGATGCTCGGCTGGTCGACGCAAAAGCCGGTGGTGGATGCCCCGCGTGTGATGCACACGCAGTTGGTCATGCTGCCGCCTGCGCCAGCACCCGAGCCTGAACCGGTGATGGCCGCACCCGCACCGTTGGAGCCGCTGGTGGTACCGGTACCGGTACCGGCAAAGCCCACGGTCGACCCGCAGATACAGGCGCAAAAACTCGAGAAAGCCGCCTTGGCGCGTAAACGCGTCGAAGACAAGAAACTCGAGCAGCAGCAGGAACGCCTGGCCACCGAACAACGCAACCGCGAGCTGGAACAACAACGCCTCAGTCAGCAACGCCTGGCCGCTGAAAAAGCCCGGGCTGCCACACCCGCGCCAGCCCCTGCACCGGCCTTCGACAGCCGGCAATACCAACCCCTGAGCAAGGAGGCACCGGACTATCCCGAGCGCGCCCTGGACAAGAACATCGAAGGCGACTGCACCTTGGAGTACAGCGTCAACACCCAAGGCCGCGTGGAAAACCCCAAGGTGCTGGACGGCTGCCACCCATTGTTTATCCGGCCTTCACTGGCGGCGGCGAACACCTTTCGCTACCAGCCGAGGATCGTTGATGGCAAGGCCGTGGCCGTGCCGGCGGTGCGCAACACCTTCCACTACCGCATCAAATGATATTTTCCAACTGACACAGGACCCATGTGGGAGGGGGCAAGCCCGCTCGCCACAGTTACAGTGTTCCTCCTTAACTGACTGGCATAAGGGCTTGCCCCCTGCCACATTTTTGAACGGCGTCAGGCGTTAGCCAGATTCGCCAGTGCGATCCCTGAAACGTAGCGCTCCAGATTCGCCAAAAACGTATCGGCAATCTCGTTGCGGCTATTGGTCGAAATCGCTGACGTATGCGGCGACAACCGCACCCGTGGGTGGCTGTACAACGGGTGCCCATCCGGCAATGGCTCCGGCTCGGTCACGTCGAGTGATGCCAGGCCGACCTGGCCGTTATCCAGCGCCTCCAGCAACGCCTCCTGATCGAGCAAACCGCCACGCGCGATGTTGATCAGGTGCAGCCCCGGCTTGGCGCTGCCCAGCACATCGCGGTTGATGATATGCCGCGTGGCGTCGGTCAGTGGCGCGGCCACCACCAAGTGGTCGGCGCGGGCAAACAGGTCGTGGATGTCCTGGGCGGCGTCCACGCCGGCGCCGAACGGTGCCTGGCTCTGACGCAGGGCCACAACGTTGATGCCCAGGCCCAGGGCTTTTTGCGCCAGGCTTTCACCAATCGCACCAAAGCCGAGGATGCCCAGGGTGGTGCCCTTGAGTGGGCGCAGGGCGGTGAAATTCCATTGCGAGTCCTTCACCCAGATGTCCGGTAAATGCTTGGCTGCGGCAAAGATCGCCGCCAGGGCGAACTCGGCGAGGTTGTCGGCGGCGCTGCCCCGGGAGGTGGTCACCGGCGGGCCGTTGAACAGCCATTGCGGGTAGAAGTCGATGCCCGATGAGACCAAATGCACCCATTGCGCGCCGTAGGGCCAGCCCGGTGGCGGGGTGTCCGGGGCGGTGTAGCCGCGCACGTTGATCGGGCGCAGCAGCAGGATATTCGCCTGGGGCGGCAGGTCGCTCGGCACGCCCGCCGGCACGCCGATTACCTGGGCTCCGGGGTGGATCGCAGTGAGGCGTGCGCGGATCACGTCGTTGTAGTCTTCGTCCAACTGGCTGGCAATAATCACCTGAGTCATGTGCGTTCCTTCTGGCGTTGGGCGAACACGGCTTTACCGACACCTTGCAGCACCGCATCGTTCTGCGGGGTATGCACGCGACTGCACAGCACATCGCGGTAGTGGCGTTGCAGCGGGCTATGGCGTGACAGACCGGGGTTGCCGGAGGCCTCGATGGCCAGTTCCACGGCGCGGATCGCGTTGTGGGTGACCAGGTACTTCAACTGCGCGGCGTTGGCGGCCGGGGTGTGGCCGTCGGCGGCGGCGTCGAGCAGGCTGCGGTTGGCGAACAGCAGCGTGTCGATATGCCCGACGGTTTCCTGGAAACGCGGCAATGTCGACAACGCCGCACCGAGGTTGGACGGCTGGCGTTCTTCCAGCCAGTTCACCAACCAGTCCCGCGCGGCCTGGGCCACGGCGTCATACACCGAGGACAGCAGCACCGACATCCACAGGAACCCGTCGGCATCCAGCTCCGGTTGCGGCGCGCTCCAGGGGCTGACGCTGACGGCGTGGTCCAGCGGCACCAGTACGTTGTCGAGCCGCACTTCATGGCTGCAGGTGGCGCGCATGCCGAGGTGGTCCCAGGTGTCGATGATGCTCACGCCGGGGCTGTCCTTGGGCACCAGCCAGGCGCCCACCAGCGGGTCGGTGTCATCGCTGCGCGCCCATACGCTGAACCAGCTCAGGCCATGGCTGCCGGTGGAGTAGATCTTGCGTCCGCTGATGCGCCAACCCTCAGCGGTGCGCACGGCGGTGGTCGCCGGCAGCCCGCCACGGGCCGGGGTGCCGAGGTCGGGTTCGACGCGCAGGGCGTTGATCAATGCGCCGTTGCGCACCGCGTCCTCGGCCACTTGTGTACGCAGATGGGGCGGCCAGGTCTTGCTGTCTTGCAGGCGGGTATGTTGCAGGTATTGCATCACCAGGATCAGTGCGGTGGACGGTTCGCCCTTGGCAATTGCACTGATCGCCTTGCGCGCCTGCGGCAGGCTGGCACCGCCGCCACCGAGGGCTTTGGGCACGGTGAGGGCGACCAGGCCGTGGTCATGCAGCCGCTGGAAGTTGGCGTGGGGGAAGGCGCCGCTCTCGTCATACAGGTGCGCGGTGCCGGCCAGCTCGGTGCTCAAGTATTCGAGCAGGGCGTCGAAATCGACAACGTTCACAGTGCGTAGAGACGATTGAGTCATCAGTATGTGCTCGGTCAAAAATGTGGGAGGGGCGGTGCGACGATTCGACTTGCTCCCGATTGCGGTGTGTCAGTCAATCCATCTGTGACAGGCCTACCGCAATCGGGAGCAAGCCCCCTCCCACAGGGGATAGTGTTCAGGCCAGGGCCTTTTCGCGGGCTTCGATCACGCTGTAACGGTTGGCCGGCACGTCCAGGCCGAGGTTGTCGCGCAGGGTGTGCCCCGTGTATTCGCTACGGAACAGGCCCCGCTGTTGCAGCACCGGCACCACCAGTTCGGTGAAGTACTGCAAGCCGTCCGGCAGCACCGAGTTGATGATGAAACCATCGCTGGCGCCGCGCTCGAACCAGGTCTGGATCGCATCGGCGACTTGCTCCGGGGTGCCGACAAAATCACGCCTAGGCCGCGAGAAGCGCAGCGCCACTTCACGCAGGGTCAGGCCTTCGTCCTTGGCCAGTTGCTTGATGCGGTCGGAGCCGCCTTTCTGGCTGTTGGCGCCCAGGTCGCCGAGTTCCGGGAAGGGCGCGTCCAGCGGGTACTGGCTGAAGTCGTGGTCGTTGAACGGGCGGCCGAGGGCGACGATGGCGTCTTCCACGGTGACCAGCTCCACGGCTTGCTGGTAGCGGCTTTCCACTTCGGCCTCGTCGCGGCCGACAATCGGGCGGATGCCCGGCAGGATCGACAGGCTGTCGGCATCGCGGCCAAAGCCTGTGGCGCGGCGTTTGAGGTCCTGGGTGTAGGCCAGGCCTTCTTCGATGCTTTCCACATGCACGAAGATGGCGTCCGAGTTCTGCGCCGCAAAGTTACGCCCGTCCTCGGAGGTGCCCGCCTGGAAAATCACCGGTTGGCCCTGGCGCGAGCGCGCAATGTTCAGCGGGCCTTTGACCGAGAAAAACTCGCCCTTGTGGTTCAGCGCGTGCAGCTTGCCCGGGGTGAAGAATTCGCCGCTTTGCTTGTTGTAGGCAAAGGCGTCGTCTTCCCAGGAATCCCACAGGCCCTTGACCGTGTTCAGGTGCTCCTTGGCGATGCGGTAGCGCACGGCGTGGGGTGGGTGTTCGGCTTTACCGAAGTTGTCGGCGGTGCCGCTGAGCCACGAGGTCACCACGTTCCAGCCGGCGCGACCGCCGCTGATATGGTCCAGGGACGCGAACTGGCGCGCCACCTGGTAGGGCTCGGTGTAGCTGACGGTCACGGTGGCCACCAGGCCGATGTGTGTGGTCAGCGCGGCCAGGGCCGAGAGGATGGTCAGCGGCTCGAAGCGGTTGAGGTAATGCGGGCTGGACTTGGCGTGGATGTGCAGGCTGTCGGCGATGAACACGAAGTCGAACTTGGCCGCTTCGGCGAGTTCGGTCTGTTGCTTGTAGAAGCCGAAATTCGTACTGGCGTCGGGTTGCGCCTGCGGATGGCGCCATTCGCCCCAGCCGTGGCCGACGCCATGGACCATCGCTCCCAGTTTCAAATGGCGTGGCTTCGATTGATGTGGCTTGCTCATGTTCTGCTCCTTAGCGCGATGCTTGGTTGAGGGGGGCACGCTTGGCGTTAAAGCTCTTGTCGAAGCCCTGGGACACATCGATGTGCCGGGTCAGCAGGCCTTCTTGCTGGTAAGTGTCGGCGGTGGCTTGCAGGCCACTGATCACGCTGTCGTCAATCAGCACCGGGCTTAGGTGGGTCTCCTTGGCCACAGCCACATGTACGGCCAGCGGCAGCCCGGTGATTTTGGTCTGGGCGGCGGCGTACTCGTTGGGGTGCGTATTGGCCCAGGCGTAGGCGCGGTCGACGCGGGCGACAAAGTCGTCCAGCTGCGTGCGCTTGTCGGCGATGGCCTGGCGGGTGGCGGCGAGGTACAGGTGGTTGCTCAACAACGTGTTGCCGCTGGCCACGATCCGCGCCTGGCTTTGGGAGGTGACCACGGTGGTGTAGGGGTCCCAGGTCGACCAGGCGTCGACGGTGCCGTTATCCAGTACCAGGCGCGACTCGCTGGGCAGCAGGAAAATGAACTGCACATCCTTTGTGGTCAGGCCGGCCGTGGCCAGGGCCTTGATCGCCAGGTAGTGCCCGATGGACCCACGCCCGGTGGCGATTTTCTTGCCCTTGAGGTCGGCCACCGTCTTGATCGGCGAATCCTTGGGCACCAGCAGGGCGGTGGTGTTACGCCCTTCGGCGTGAATGATGCTGACCACCTTGAGCGAGGCGCCCGCGCCGAGGGCAAACACGTAGGGCGCATCGCCCAGCGCGCCAATATCCACGGCCCCGGCATTCAAGGCTTCGCCCAGGGGCGAGGCGGACGGGAACTCCGACCACTGGATTTCATAGGGCACGTTTTTACTTTCGCCGGAGACTTCCAGCAGCGTCTTGATCGTCGATTTCTGATTGGCCACCCGCAGCGGTTGCAGGTCGGCGGCGTGGGCGCTGGTGGCCAGGCCAAGGGCCAGGGCGGTGCCCAGGAGCAGGTGTTTGAACGGAGTGGAAAAGACCATGGGATGCGGGCTCCAGGCAGATCGATAAAGGGTTCGGCTACCTCCGCCTGGAGAAGGGGTCGGTGAGGAGTTTACGTTATTCCCATAAAAACCTGCTGTGAAGGTCTTTTTGGTTATATGGTAATTATTAAAAATATTAAGATAGTTTGAACTCTAATATGCATTTTATGTATTTTTTTGGTGTGTAATTGCGGCTGGGGGTGCCTGGGTGTCCAAGGGGGGCGGCGCCAATCGCTCTCAGCGCAGGTTTGCATAGAGCGAAGTGGTCTAGGCCACTGTCATTCTTCACAGGTGTTCAGGCGTTGCGCTGGGCAGAAAATGGCAGCACGCAGCCATGTCAGCTGCGAATAAACGATGGGTGTATTTTTACCCTTTCGGCAACCAGTGAGGATTCGTCATGTTCAAATTATTGGGAACCACATGCGTCATGTTCAGCCTGCTGCTTGGCGCCCAGTTCAGCGCGGCCTCGCAAATAGAGGCGGGTGTCCACGCCATGCAGTCTCAGTTGAGCGGTAGCTCGGAGACGGTTTCTTGCACCGACACAGAAGAAAAAAAGTAACGCAGTACCCCCGCCCCATTAGCATGGGGCAGCGCCTGTTCCCGCAATGGGGGCAGGCGTGCCTGGGGTCAAATGACGTAAAACCCATGGGTCCCATCACGGGCCAGTTGCTCCACCAGACCGAATTCCCAGTCCAGGTAAGCCTGCATGGCTTCCCTGGGGTTGTCGGTGCCTTCGTACGGTCGGCGGTAGCGGTCGATGCGCGGCGAGGCCAGGTGGGTTTCGCCTTCTTCCAGTGGCAGTTGCGCGTTGATCCAGGCGGCGGTGCCGTCTTGCAGCAGGAACACTTGCTTGCCGGTGATCGCTTCGACTTCAGCCACCGCCAGGCGCGCCAGTTGGCTGCTGCCGCAGGTCAGCACATAACGCTGGGCGGCGGGCACCTTGGCCAGGGCCTGGGGCAGTTGTGCGCGCAATACCCACCAGGCACCGGGGATATGGCGCTTCACGTAGTTAGCGCTGGCGGTGAAATCCAGCACCACGGTGTCGCCATGCTCGAGCCATTCGGCGAGGGTGTGCGGGCTGATCAGTTCGGCCTGGGGGGGCGCGGGGGCTGGAGCGACCCAGGCGCCTTTTTCGCTGAAGTGCGCCGCTTGCAGGTAATCCAGTACATGCACGTCCCAGCCCAGTTGAGCCAGCCACGACGCAGACATGTTCGCCCGCACGCCATCGTCATCCGCCAGCACCAGGCGCGCACCGCGCACGCTGGCGACATGGTCGGTTTCCTGCACCAGCTGGCCGCCCGGGGTCGAGCGCGCGCCGGGCAGGTGGCCGGCTTCGAATTCTTCCGGGGTGCGCACATCGAACAGGTAGGTGGTGCGGTTGGCTTCCTGCTGCCAGGCGTGCAGGTCGGCGAGGGTGGCGCGACCGACGCGGGCCTTGTCGGCGACGCGGCGTGCATCGACGGCGGCGATCTGGCGATGCTCTTCCGAGGTTGGCGCAAAGCGCCGCGACTGGCCGTGGGCGAGTTTCTGCCCGGCCAGGGTCCAGCCGATGGTGCCATTGCGCAGTGCGGACACCGGGTTGGCCACGCCGGCGTTGATCAGCGACTGGGTGCCGATAATGCTGCGGGTACGCCCGGCGCAGTTGACGATGATGCGGGTGGCCGGGTCGGGCGCCAGTTCCCGCGCACGCAACACCAGCTCGGCACCGGGCACGCTGATGCCGGTGGGGATGCTCATGGTCTGGTATTCGTCGAAACGGCGGGCGTCGAGCACCACCACATCGGCCTGGCTGTCGAGCAGCGCCTGCACTTCTTCGGCGGCGAGGGAGGGCGTGTGGCGCTCGCTCTCCACCAGTTCGCCAAAGGCCTTGCTCGGCACGTTTACATCGATAAACAGCTCGCCGCCGGCCCGGCGCCAACCGTCGAGGCCACCTTCCAACAGGCTGACCTGGGTGTAGCCCAGCGCAACCAGGCGTTCGGCGGCACGGGCAGCCAGGCCCTCACCGTTGTCGTAGACGGTGACCTGGGTATCCCGGCGTGGAATGCGCGAATACACCTCCAGTTCCAGTTTGGACAGCGGGATATTCGCCGCGAACAACGGGTGGGATTCGGCAAACGGCGCTTCTTCGCGCACGTCGACCAGGGCGACTTCTGCATGGTCCAACAGGGCCTGGCGAATCTGGGCGAAGCTACGGGTCGATACGGTGGTCATAGGGCAGGGCTCTTTTCTTTGGACAAGTCCCAGATATTCGGGAGGAAGGCGTTGGAATAACCGGAGATAAACAGTTTCTCACTGCCGTCGGGCTGGTACACCGCACGGCGCACTGCGCCGATATTGGCGCCGTACACATGGATGCTGATCGACACCTGGTCGCTGTGGGCATTGCTCACCTGATGGATGTCGCCGACCTTGGGCGACACCGCCTCGACCTGGCCCGGCACCAGTTGAATCGGTTGGCCTTCGGCGACCAGGCTGCCGTCGGGCGCGCGTTCGAAGCCTTGGGAGAGCTCTGCGCCACGCAACATGCCGATCAGCCCCCACACCCGATGGTCATGGATCGGCGTGCTTTGCCCCGGCCCCCACACAAAGCTGACAATGCTGAAACGCTGGCGCGAATCGGCATGCAGCAAGAACTGCTGGTAGCGCTCGGGGTCGGGTTGGGCAAACTCATCGGGGAGCCAGTCGTCATGGCTGACCAGTTGCGCCAGCAGCTTGCCGCCGCGGTGCAACAGGTCGCCTTCGCGTGGATTGCCGTCGATCAATTCCGCCAGGGCGCCTATGAAGGCTCTGAGTCTCTCGGGGTGTCGGGCCTGGGTCATGGCACTTCCATCGTGTGGTCGCAGGGATGGGTTTATCTAAGCATAATGTTTATAGTTAATATGCTATTTTTTAATGATTAGCTTATAGCTGAAGGTAATTTAGAACCGGTCTGAATAGCGTTAGACGTTATCGATTGCAGCACGGGCTATTCACGCCACGTTCCTGCAACTATGCTTCACACACATCTTAATGACTGTTCTCTATGTGCGGCCCAAATGAAAATTGACGATATCGATGCCTTTGTCGAAGTGATTCGTTGCCAGTCCATCAGCCATGCCGCCGAGTCGTTGCAATTGACCCAGCCGGCCATTACCCGCCGCGTGCAGAACTTCGAGCAGGCGCTGGGCGTGGAGCTGTTCGACCGCAACACCAAACCCCTCAAACCGACGTTGATCGGCACCCGCGTCTATGAGCAGTGCCGGCTGATCCTGCGCGAGATGGATGCCCTGCGTGAGCTGGTGGCCACCGACGCACCGCCCACCGGCCTGCTGCGCCTGGGTGTGCCGCAGACCATCGGCGACGTGGTGCTGCTGGATGCGCTCAAGCACCTGCGCAGCGAATACCCTGACTTGCGTGCCCAGGTTGCCACCGGCTGGGGCAGCCAGTTGGTGGGCAAGATCGAGCGCGGCGAACTGGACGCGGCGGCGGCGTTGTTCCCGGCAGGCAAGATCTTCCCGGACAACATCGTCGGCGAGTCCATCGGCAAGATGGAACTGGTGGTGGTCTGCGCCAAGGCCCAGTTGCCGAAAAAGCCGTGCAAGCTGGCTGATGTGTACCAGAACGGCTGGGTCCTCAACCCGGACGGCTGCGGCTTCCGCGCCGGGTTGCAGCGTACCTTGTCCGATCAGGGCCTGGCCCTGCGGGTCAACCTGGAGACCTTCGGCACCGAGCTGCAACTGGGCCTGGTAGCGGACGGCCTGGGCTTGGGCCTGGTGCCACGGCCACTGCTCGAACGCAGTGCGCACCGCGAGCAACTGGCGGTGATGCCGCTCAAGGATTTCAAGCCGGTGATGGATTTGTGGCTGATCTATCCGCACTTCCTGGGCAACCTGCAGGGGCCGGTGGATGCGTTTGGCACGCGGGTGGCGGCGTCCCTGCATAAAGTCCGCAACGCCGCGTAAGCCATGTAGGACGGGGATTGGTTATGAAAAAAAATAATAATTAGCTTAGATTAAAATGTGCTTTTTATTATTTTTTGCCATCCCCTAGGCTTGCCTGGAAGTCCTTAAGGCCATCCAGGAAGTTTTGCCATGAGCAGCGTCACCTCGATAACCAGCGTCTCCAACAATGTTCGCCAGCGCGTTACCCCGGAAGAGTGGGAGGTGCGCGTCAAATTGGCCGCCGCTTATCGCCTGGCCGCCTTGTACAAGTGGACCGACCACATCTATACCCACTTCTCCGCCCGTGTACCGGGGCCGGAGGAGCATTTCCTGATCAACGCCTTCGGGCTGTTGTTTGATGAAATCAGCGCCTCCAACCTGGTCAAGGTCGACCTCGACGGCACCCTCGTCGACGACCCTACCGGCCTGGGCATCAACTACGCCGGCTATGTGATTCACAGCGCGATCCACGGCGCACGTCATGACCTGCAAGCGGTGCTGCACACCCATACCCGCGACGGCATCGCGGTGTCGGCGCAGAAGGACGGCCTGCTGCCGATCTCCCAGCACTCCATTGGTTTTTCCGGACGCGTGGCGTACCACGGGTATGAAGGCGTGGCCCTCGACCTGGACGAACGTGAGCGCCTGGTCGCGGACCTGGGTGACAAGAGCGTGATGATCCTGCGCAACCATGGCTTGTTGACCGCCGGTGTCAGCGTTGAACATGCGTTTGTGCAGCTGCAACAGTTGGAGCGCGCCTGCAATATCCAGGTCGCGGCGCAGGCGGCGGGGAATGCGGAGTTGATCTTCCCGCCGGCCGAAGTGGTGGAGAAGGTCGAGCAACAGGCCAAGGTGTTTGCCAGTGGCGAAGGACCGGGGGTGGCGCGGCATTGGAATGCGCTGATTCGGCAGTTGGAGCGGACTGATACCGACTACAAGAACTGATCCCGAGCCCAATGAAGATAGGAATGTGAGAGGGGCACGCCCCTCCCACATTGGTTTTGTAGTGTGCTTGCTTACGCGACCTGTTTGGCCTGCTCGCGTTCAGCAATCAGCTGGCGGGTGAGGGGGATCAACCGCTTGCCATAGTCGATCGCATCATTGAGCGGATCAAACCCACGGATCAGGAAGGTGGTGATGCCGAGGTCGTAATAATCCACCAATGCCTCTGCCACCTGTTCGGCGGTACCCACCAACGAGGTGGAGTTGCCCTGCGCGCCCAGCAACTGCGCAATCCCCGTCCACAAACGCTTGTCCAGCCGCGAGCCCTGTGCCGCCGCTGCGAGTAGCCGCCGCGAGCCTTCATTCGGCGGTTCACGCCGCACAAATCCATTCTTCTGCGCCAACTCGGTGGCCTGTTGCAGGATGCTGTCGGCACGCGCCCACGCCTGTTCTTCGGTCGCGGCGAGGATCGGCCGCAGTGACAGGCTGAAGCGAATCGTGCGCCCATGCCTGGCCGCTTCGGCGCGCACCTGGGTCACGATCTCGCGGACCTGCTCATAGGTTTCGCCCCACAGCGCATACACATCGGCATGCTTGCCCGCCACTTCAATCGCGGCCTTGGAAGAGCCGCCAAAGTACAGCGGGATATGCGGCTGCTGCGGCGACTTCACCGCAGAGTGCGCGCCTTCGACCTGGTAGTAGGCGCCCGCAAAGTCGAAGGGCTGATCGCTGGTCCATTCCTGGCGTACCACGCTCAGGTATTCATCGGTGCGCGCGTAGCGTTCGTCCTTGCCGATATGGCTGCCATCGGCGCGCAGTTCGCGGTCGTCGCCGCCGGTGATGATATGCACGGCGGTGCGCCCGCCATTGAACACATCAAGGGTGGCGAACTGGCGCGCGGCCAGGGTGGGTTGGGCGAAGCCCGGACGGTGGGCGATCAGGAACTGCAGTTTTTTCGTCACGCTGGCGGCATGGGAGGCGATCAGTGTGCTGTCCGGGCTGTTGGAATGGAACGCCACCAGCGCGCGGTCGAAACCGGCCTCTTCGTGGGCGCGGGCCACGGTTTCCACGTAGTCCGGTTGCAGGATAGGGCCGCTGCGCGGGTGGATCTCGGAAGCGTGGTGACCGCCGATATAGCCGATGAATTCAATGCTCATGGTCTGTCCTTGTCGAGTAGGGGTTGGGTACCTCCGCCGGGCAGGGGGTCGGTCATGCTCGTCCACGGTAGGGGCCGCGACAGCCGGTGTAAAATGCCGTTTGGTTCTAACCTAATTATTAAAATATAGAATCATCTTGATCTATCTTAATCAGTAAATTGCATTTTTAGCGCGTTGCTGACCCTAGATAACGTTGTGTTTTTTTTGGGCCTGAGGTCTGATGAGCGCCGAAAACGGCACCTCGAAGGTTAAGCAGTGATGCGGGCAGAACTTGCGCAATATGGCGGCATTACCGTCATGATTCCGGCCGCACTGGTGATTGCTGTCTGGTTAAGGTATTCCACCCCTTGGGCACTGCGCGCCTGGATAATAACCGTGGGGATTACTTATTCGATTGTGGCGGCCAGCAAGTTGCTGTTTAAAGGGTGGGGCTTATCGTCCCAGCACTTGGATATTGCGGTAATAAGTGGTCACGCGATGAATACCTGCTTGATGGTCACGGTGGCAACGAGTTTACTGGCCCGCCAGTTCAACTTGGCCTGGCGTTGGCCGGCGGCGTTGCTGGGGTTAACGATAAGTCTCGGGTTCAGTGCTTATTGTGTCGCACCTTATATACATCCGCTGAATGAAGCCCTGGCCGGTGCCGCACTCGGGGTGACAGCCGCCCTGGTGTTTCTTTGGCGTATTGATGCCGCGCCCATCAAGGTATCGCCCGCGTTCATGGGCGGCGGGCTGGTGTTTTTGCTGGTCTGTGCGCTGGTCCCCAAGTACAACGCGGAGTTGCTGCTCAACCGCGTCGCAGTGACCCTGTCAGGTGCCGACCAGGCCCATCAAGAGCCTGCCTGGCGGCTGGGAACCGCGCACAGGAAGGCCGAGTAAGTCGCCAGGTCCAGCGCCAGGTTGCTTTCCACCATCAGCGCCAGCAAGGTCGTCTGCGCGTTGAACCGTCGCGCATTGCCACGGTTCCGCGCGCGCTTCATCTGCTGGAACAGCGCATGGGTGATCTGCTGCGGGGAGCTGCCCCGCAGCTGGTCCAGCCAGTGGCCGATGGCCCGGGTGTTGCGCTGGTACTGCGCGTCCTGCACCGGTTCGGCAAACCCCTCGAACATCCCGGTCAGCCTGCGCAGCGCATAGCCGCGTCTCAAGCCCGCCCACAGGCTCATGGCCGCTCCTCGGTGCCGCAGATATTGGCCAGCAGTTCGGCAGTCTTGACCTGCATGAACTGGCTGTCGCCGCGACTTTCCACGCACAGGCACACCGACAGCGGATCACTGACCTGCAACTTGAAGCGCCAGTCGGCGAAGACCATGGAAAACCCGGCACCGGACGCATCGCTGTCCAGTGAGTTATCGGCATACAGCACCTGTATGCGCTCGACGACATGGGTTGAGTCATGCACTTCCACATGAATATTTCCCGAAGAAGGAAATAGGCCAATACGTTCTACCAATAACTTTGACGTGTTCATGGCCGTCCCCTATCTGGTGCATTCAATGGGCACTTTATTATGCGGGGGTGGAAAAATACCGGAATGTTATTTTTAGTCGGCTAATACCAGGATTGTTATTTTTTGTCTTGCGCGATAGATGGTCTCGGTTTGTAGGCTGTGGTCATAATTACTCGTCGTTAGTTGCGCTTGATTAAATAAGGTCGTCCCTTTTGCCGAAGAATAAGTGTGCGGTGCGTGGGAGGTTGCCTTGTTCAAAAAGATATTGATTGTGTGCATCGGCAACATCTGCCGCAGCCCTACGGCGGAACACTTGCTGGGTGCCGCGCTGACGTCCTCCGGGATCACGGTGAGTTCGGCCGGCTTGGCGGCGTTGCGTGACCATCCGCTGGAGCCGACGGCCGGGCAAGTGCTGCAGGAGCATGGGCACGTTCCCCGGGCGCACAAGGCGCGGCAACTCAGCGTTGAAGCGGTGAGTGAGGCCGACCTGATCCTGGTGATGGAGCAACGGCACATCGACGGCGTGCTCAACCTCGCTCCCGAGGCGCGGGGCAAGGTGTTCCTGTTGGGCAAGTGGCAGCACGATCGCGAGATCACCGACCCCTATCGCCAGGGCAAGCCTGCCTTTATGCAGGCTTATGCCTTGATCGAACAGGCCGCACAGGCCTGGGCCCAGCGCCTCGTGCGCTGACGCTCCCTCTTTAAACGATTGCAAGGACGAAGACGCGATTTATGTATTCACCCCAGAACGCTTCCCCTGAAAGCCCCCACCGTGACGAGATCGATGTGCTCGGCATGCTTGGCACCCTGATCGATCACAAATGGCTGATCGCTGGGATCACCGGCACCTGCATGGTGATCGGCGCGGCCTACGCCATTCTGGCAGCGCCGGTGTACCAGGCGAATGCGTTGATCCAAGTGGAACCGAAAAAGAACGACATGCTCGGTTTCTCCGACGTCAGCAGCCTGCTGGGCAAGGAATCGCCGGCGGTGACCGAGATCGAGCTGATCAAGTCGCGCACCATCATTGGCAAGACCGTCGATACCCTGGCGCTGGACATCACCATCACGCCCCAGCATTTTCCGTTGATCGGTGGCTTCCTCGCGCGGCGTTATGTGCCTGAACACAAGGGCGATATTGCGCCGCCGCTGTTCGGTTTCAATCGCTACTCGGCGGGAGGCGAGGCCCTAGTGCTGAGCAGCTTGAACCTGCCGACGGCGTTGCTCGGGACCACCCTGGTACTGGTGGCCGGCGAGGCCCAGGCCTACACGTTATTTGATGAGGACGGCGTCGAGATCGCCGCAGGAAGCGTCGGCGTGCCGTTTGCCGCCGGGGGCGTCGAGGTTCTGGTCAAGGAGCTTAGGGCCAACCCGGGCGCGCATTTCAAGATCGTGCGCAAGCCGCGCCTGGACGCGGTGGCCGACTATCAGGACCTGCTGACGGTCATTGAGCGCGGCAAGGAGTCGGGCATTATCAGCCTGTCCCTGGAGAGCACGCGTCCGGGCCTGGCGGTGCGTACGCTGAATGAAATTTCCAACCTGTATGTGAAGCAGAACGTCGACCGTACCTCGGCCGAGGCGGCACAGAGCCTGTCGTTCCTCAATGACCAGTTGCCCCAGGTGCGGCGCGACCTGGAGAAGGCTGAGAACGCCTTGAACCGCTTCCAGACCCGCAGCAAATCCATCGACATCAGCCTCGAAGCCAAGGCGGTGCTCGACCAGGTGGTGGCCCTGGATACCGGCATCTCCGAACTCAAGCTGCAACAGGCCGAGATGGACCGTAAGTTCACCCCCCAGCACCCGGCTTATCGTGCCTTGATCGCCAAGTTGGCGGAACTCAACGCCAAGCAGGCGCAGATGACCAAGCGCGTCGAAGGCTTGCCCACGACCCAGCAGGAATTACTCAGCCTGACCCGCGACGTGCAAGTGGGCACCGAGATCTACACCCAGTTGCTCAACCGCTCCCAGGAGCTTGATGTGATGCGCGCCGGCACCGTGGGCAACGTGCGCCTGATTGACAGCGCCGATGTCAACCTGGCCAAGCCTGTGGAACCGCGCAAAGTCATCGTGGTGCTGCTGGCGATGCTGCTCGGCGGCATGCTTTCGGTGGGCATTGTACTGGTGCGCAGCCTGCTCAATCGTGGCCTGGAAAGCCCGGATGACATCGAGAAACTCGGCCTGCCGGTGTACGCCTCGATCCCCTTCAGCCTGTTGCAAAAGGCCGAAGAAACCAACGCCGCCAAGGGCCGTTCCGCCGCACCGTCGCTGTTGGCGCTCAACCACCCCCATGACCTGGTGATGGAGGCCATGCGCAGCCTGCGTACCAGCCTGCATTTCGCCATGATCGAGGCCAAGAACAACCGCCTGATGATCACCGGCCCGAGCCCCGAGGTGGGCAAGACGTTTGTCTCGGCCAACCTGGCGGCGATTGTCGCGCAGTCGGGTCAGCGCGTGCTGCTGATCGATGCCGACATGCGCAAGGGCTACTTGCACAAGATGCTCGGCAAGACGGTGGAGGAGGGATTGTCCGACCTGCTGGCCAAGCGTTGTGATCTGCAGGAAGCGATTCACCCGACCGCCGTGGAGCGTTTCGACTTCATTGGCCGTGGGCAGATCCCGCCCAACCCGTCGGAACTGTTGATGCACCCTAACTTTGCTGCGTTGCTGGCCGAAGTCAGCGAGCGCTATGACTTGGTGATCATCGATACGCCGCCACTGCTGGCCGTGACCGACGCCGCGATTGTTGGGCGCCAGGCCGGCACCAGCCTGATGGTCACTCGTTTTGGCGTGAACTCGGCGAAGGAAATCGAGTTGACCCTGCGCCGCTTCCATCAAAACGGCATCGATCTCAAGGGCGCGATCTTCAATGGTGTGGAAAAACGCCGGTCCGCCAGCTACGGCTATGGCGACTACGGCTACTACAGCTACGCCTATCAGTCCGACAAGGCCTGATGACCATGAGCAAAGTGCTTGAAATGCCGCGTTCGTTGTCGCGACGGTTTCGCCTCAACGTGCTGAGCTACGGCTATACCCAACTGGTGACGCTGGCGGCGCAACTGGTGCTGGTGCCGTTCTTCCTGCACGCCTGGGGCACCGGGCGCTATGCCGATTGGCTGGTGCTCACCGGTATCCCGTCGATGCTCAGCCTGCTCGACCTGGGGGTGGCCCAGGCGTCGGCCACCAGCGCCACCTTGCGCGCCAGCCAAGGCGATGTGCCGGGGGCGCGGCGCAGTGTGCAGACCGCCTTGGCCTTTACCCTGGCGGTGGTCGCGCTGGTGCTGGTATTCGCCTTGACCTTGGGCCAGTGGCTCGACTGGGTATCAATGCTCGGGCTCAAGACGTTGACACCCGAGCAGGCCAGCCTGGTGGTGCTGTTCATGTCCGGTTACCTGTGCACGCGCTTGCTGGGTGGGCCGATCGACGCCTGGTTTCGCACCATCGACAGAACGGTCGGCGGCGTCTTCATCATGGCCAACCGCAGGACCCTGGACATTGTGTTGTCCATCGTCGTGCTGCTGCTCGGCGGCTCCGAACTGCAATTGGCCCAAGGCATGTTTTTCAGTCAGGTGTTGTTCCTGGTGCTGGTGACCCTGTTTGTGCGGCGTATCTCACCTTGGCCGTTACTGGGGCTGGCGTCGGCATCCTGGGCCGAGTTTCGCGGTATCTGGAAACCGGCGCTGGGCAGCGCGGCGATCCCGCTGGCGCAAGCGATCACCCTGCAAGGTGGCCTGCAAGTGCTCAACCAGATCGCCGGCCCGGCGGTGGTGGTGGGTTACACCATGGCGCGCACCTTGATGCGCCTGATCATCCAGTTGGGCATCACCTGCAGCAACGCCCTGACCCCGGAGATCTCGCGCCTGGCCGGGCGCGGCGAGTTCGAACAGGCGCGACGCTTTACCCAGCGCGCCAGCTCCCTGGTGCTGGGCCTGTGCGTGCTGGTGTATGCCGCCGGGATCTGGGCCGGGCCGCAGATCATCCTGCTGTGGAGCCATGGCCTGGTGCAGGTCGATCGCCTGTCATTGGCGCTGATCGGCTCCCATACGATTTTGAATGTGGCCTGGTTCATCCTCGCGGCAATGCTGATTTCCACCAACCGTCACACCCGCACTTCGGTGATCTACGCCTTGAGCAGCGTCGCGGCCCTGCTGCTGTGGCTGGCGTGCAAGGAGCGCATCGATCCGCTGCTGGGCGCGTCGCTGCTGCTGTCGCTGCCGGAACTGGTGGTGTTGGTGTACCTGCGGGTGATTCGCGTGGGGGAGGTCGGCCCATGATGCTCTCCCAGGCGCGCCTGACCCTCTACTTGCCGCTGACGTTCTTCGCCTTGCCCCTGGCGCTGAGCAACAACCTCTCGCAGCCGTTGGCGCTGCTGCTGTTGCTGCCGTTCGTGGTGTACGCGGCGCGTGGTTTTACCCGGGCGCTGCCATTGCTGGCGTTGGTGGTCGCGTCCAGTGTGTTGCAGGTTTTGCTCAGCAGTGGGGCGAAGATCTCGCTGTACCAGTTCCTGCGTTCCGGCATTCCGTTTTTCTATTTTGTGCTGCTGTTGGCCGGCTACAGCTACGTGCTGGCGAATGTGGAAAAAATCGCGCGAGCCCATAGCGTCAACTACCGACGCATCCTCGAACGCATCATCTATATCTTCGCCCTTGGCCAGTTGTTGCAGGTCAGCCTGTACGGCGTGGGCATTGACCTGACCAACGCCGCCTCCAAGTCCAGCGACGAAGTCGGGCGGATCATGTTGTTTCCCACCAGTTCGGCGGTGCTGCTGTTTTTCTATGCCTGTTGCCACCGCAAGATCGGCTTGATGCTGATCCTCGCGGTCACGTTGCTGGCGGCCGGTTCCAAGACCATCCTCGCGGCGATGGCGGTGATGATCCTGTTGTCGGCGATTACCCAGCGCAAGCTCAAGTCACTGTCGGTGCTGGTGGTGGCCATCGCTGCGCTGGGTACGTTGACGTTCTATGCCAGCCCCTTGGCGGTGTCGCGCTTTGCCACTTACCTGCTCGAGGAGAAGGGCGAGGACGTGACCCGTGCGTTCGAGATCGCGCATGCCAAGGAATCGTTTCTCGACAACCCCGCCACGGTGTTCCTGGGTAATGGCCTGGCCAAGCAATTGACCCCCGGCGTGCCCACCAATGACGAGCGCTGGTTCGAGAACTCCAAGTTCGATATCGAGAACGGCTACTGGGGCGTGATCGCCAAGCTGGGAGTGGTCGGCGTGGCGCTGTTTTGCCTGCTGTTCAACTCTCTGCCGCGCAACCCGGTATCCCTGGCCGTGGTGGCGATCCTGCTGATTTTCTCGTTTAAGACCAGCTACCAGTTCTTCACCACCTTCGATGGCAGCTACTTGCTGGTGTGGTCGATGTTCATCGGCCTGCTCAACAAGGTGGCGCCTGCACGCCAGGCTGTTTACCCAAATTACTTACTGAAACAGGCTGGATCATGAACGCACCTGCAAGCCCCATCAGGGCCGGGATACTGACGTACCACTTCAGCGAAAACTTCGGCGCGGTGCTGCAAGCCTATGCCTTGCAGCGCTGGCTGCAGCAACAGGGCTTGCAGGTGAGCCTGATCAACTACCACCCGGCGTACGTGGAGGATGGCAGCGAGATTCGTCAGTTGCTCAACCCACGCCAGCTCAAGGCCAACCTCAAGGCCCTGTACCTCAAGGCCCTGGCGTTGAAAACCCAGCTGCTGGGGCCGAATGCCCAGTCGCGCCAGTTCCAGGCGTTCAAGGCGCGCTTCCTGAATATCCAGGAGCCGCGCTACGCCCACGCCCACCAGCTCAACCAGGCGGTGGCCGGCCAGCAATTGCTGGTGGCCGGCAGCGACCAGATCTGGAACCCCTCGGGCCAGACCGGCCTCGACCCGGCGTACTTCCTGGCCTTCGATTGCGACCAGACGATCCGGCGCATCTCCTACGCCGCGAGTTTCGGCAAGGAATACCTGGAGCCGCAGTACCACGCCGAAGCCGAGGGCTTGCTCAAGCAACTGTCGGCGATCAGCGTGCGCGAGGAGAGCGGGGTGAGCATCGTGCAACAGGTCTCGGGGCTGGCCGCCCAGTGCGTGCCGGACCCGACGCTGTTGCACCGCGACTATTCGGCGCTGCTCGCCACGTCCACCCAGACCCGCACCGGCCACGTGTTCTGCTACGCACTGCGCACTGGCGTGGGCGTGCGCGAAGTGGCCCAGGCGCTGTCGCGGCAGGTGGCCGGGCCGATTGTCTCGCCGTATAACGCGCACCGGCGCTGGCGGCAGATCGGCGAGACCGTGCAGGTGGGCCCACAGGATTGGCTCAAGTTGCTCAAGGAGAGCGCCTACGTGGTGACCAACTCCTTCCATGCCACGGTGTTCGCGATCATTTTCGAGAAGCCGTTTATCGCCGTGGGGTTGCCGGGCAACAAGGCCTCGCTGAACGCTCGTGTGCGCAATCTGCTGGAGAAGCTGGAGCTGTCGCAACGCTTCCTGCCCGCAGACGATGCCGACCAGGTGCAGGCCTTGATCGCGGCGCCCATCGACTGGGTGGCGGTGCGGGCCCGGCGCCAGGCCCTGCAACAGGTG
This sequence comes from Pseudomonas sp. SB113, assembly GCF_040754745.1. Classification (NCBI taxonomy): domain Bacteria; kingdom Pseudomonadati; phylum Pseudomonadota; class Gammaproteobacteria; order Pseudomonadales; family Pseudomonadaceae; genus Pseudomonas; species Pseudomonas sp. SB113. Next base: position 37,316 of record NZ_JBFMHW010000025.1, on the reverse strand, counting down.
GGCGAGCGCTACCTGTTGGAACAACTGGCGGCGATCCGCCCATGAGCGATTTCGCGCAACTCAAGTACGTCGACACCCTGCCGCGCAGCAACAAGGCGCGGCGCCTGTTGTGGGGCATCGTCTACCAGCTGCTGTTTCGCCCCACGCCGCGCTGGATGCTGCACCGCTGGCGCAGTTGGTTGCTGCGCTGCTTTGGCGCCAAGGTCGGCGTGGGCTGCCGCATCGCGCCCACGTGCAGCATCTGGGCGCCGTGGAACCTGGAGATCGGCGACTACACCGCCATCGCCGATGGGGTCGATGTGTACGCCATGGCCAGGATCACCCTGGGTTCCAAGGTCGCCATCAGCCAACGCAGCTTCCTGTGCACCGGCACCCACGACACCCGCAGCCTGCTGCGGCCCCTGGTGACCCGCGAGATCGTGATCAAGGACCATGTGTGGGTTGCCGCCGAGGCCTTTATCCACCCCGGTTGTGTGCTGGAGGAGGGCTGCGTGGTCGGCGCGCGTTCGGTGGTCACGGCCAGCCTGCCCGCCTGGATGATTTGCGTCGGTGCGCCGTGCCGCCCCCTCAAAACGAGAGACATCGCACTATGAAACAGGTGAAACGCATGATGGATAAGGCATGGAAGTTGATGTATTTCGTCAGCGAGTTCTTTCGCGACATGCTCACGTTTATTCGCCACAACGGTTACTCGCCGCTGGAAAGCCGCAACAAGAAGCTGTTCTACAAAATCCTCATCGAAACCCACACCGTGGAAAAGGGCCTGTCCCTCAAGGAGCCCAAGCCGCTGTTCGGCAAGGACAAGATCAACGGCATCATCCATATGCTCAACGAATACGACCGCACGTATTCGGCGCTGCCGGTGGAGATGGCCCTCGGCGCCTTCCAGGGCTACCTCGACCTGCATCGCACCCTCGGCATCAGCGACGATTTTGTGTTCTACCTGGATGCCTATGTGGAGCACCTCAAGCGCGATGGCACCGCTGGCAGCGGCGGCATCAAGCGTGCGGCGCCGTGGCTGGGCAACGGCGGGCTGGATGCCAAGGCGTTCCTGCAATCGCGCTCCAGCTGCCGCATGTTCCAGGCTGGCAAGATCGACAGTGGCCTGCTGACGTCCTTGGTGGAATTGGCGCAGTCGTCACCTTCGCAATGCAACCGGCAGTCATCGCGGGTGCATGTGTATCAGGACCGCGCGGTGATCGCGCAGTTGCTTGAACTGCAAGGCGGCTCGCGCGGGTTTGCGCAGTCGGTGGACAACCTGTTTGTGGTCACGTCCGAAGTCACCGCCTGGGGCGGCGCGGGGCAGCGCAACCAGCTTTACGTCGACGGTGCGTTGTTTTCCATGGGCCTGCTGCTGGCTTGCCACGCCAATGGCCTGGGCGCGTGCCCGCTGAACCTGGCGATCCTCAATTCGGTGGAAAAGAAGATCCGTGGCATCGGCGCCATCCCGGCCAGCGAGCGGCTGATCATGATGATCGCTGTGGGGCTGCCGCTGGAAAGCCACTTCCGGGCCGCGCGTTCACCGCGCCGGCTCACCACCGAAGTCCTGCAAATGCACGGTGGCTGATATGACGCGCGAAACCGTCAGTGTGATCATCCTCACCTACAACGAAAGCCTGCATATCGCCCGGGCCATCGAGTCGGTGCGTGCCTTCAGCGATGAAGTGCTGGTGGTCGATTCGTTTTCCACCGACGACACCTGCGACATCGCCCGGCGCCATGGCGCGCTGGTGGTGCAGCACGCCTTTGTCAACCAGGCCAAGCAGTTCCAGTGGGCGCTGGATCACCTGCCGATTACCGGCAACTGGACGATGCGCCTGGACGCCGACGAAATCATCGAAGCCGACCTCGCCGCCGCGATCAATACCCGGCTGCCGACCCTGGCCCACGACATCACCGGCATCAACTTCAAGCGCAAGCATATTTTCATGGGGCGCTGGGTGCGCCATGGCGGCCGCTATCCGTTGAAAATGCTGCGGCTGTGGCGCACCGGGCAAGGGCGTATGGAGGACCGGTGGATGGACGAGCACATCTCGGTCGCCGAGGGCCGCACCATCACCCTCGAAGGCGGGTTTGCCGACCATAACCTGCATGACTTGACCTTCTTCACCCACAAGCACAACCAGTACGCCACCCGCGAAGCGATTGAAGTGCTTAACGCGCGGCTGGGGCTGTTTGCGATACGCGATGAATTGCATGCCGGGCAGAGCTCGTTCCAGGCCAAGGCCAAGCGCCTGGTCAAGAACCGCGTGTATAACCGCGTGCCGTTCACCCTCAGTTCCACCGCGTATTTCCTCTGGCGCTACATCATCCAGCTGGGGTTTCTCGATGGCCGCAGCGGCCTGGTCTATCACCTGCTCCAGGGGTATTGGTACCGCTTTCTGGTGGGCGCCAAAGTGCTCGAACTGGAAACCGCGATTGCGCACTTAAACGATAAGGAAGCCATTGTCCGGGAACTATCAAAGTTGACCGGACATAACTTGAACCTGCCCACACCGAAGTAACTGAGCGTTTTTAACAAACACCCAAGTCTGGGTGTCGGCCTTCGCTCGCCTATCAATTGGGAGACAGACATGAATAAAGTCGCGCTTATTACCGGGATCACCGGTCAGGATGGCTCGTACCTGGCAGAGCTGCTGCTGGAAAAAGGCTATACCGTGCACGGCCTCAAGCGACGTTCTTCGTCGTTCAATACCCAGCGCATCGATCACATCTACCAGGACCCGCAGGCCCTGCGTAAAAACCTGATCCTGCACTATGGCGACCTGGCGGATTCGTCGAACCTGACGCGCATCATCCAGCAGATCCAGCCCGACGAAATCTACAACCTCGGCGCCCAATCCCATGTGGCGGTGAGCTTCGATTCGCCGGAATACACCGCCGATGTGGATGCCCTCGGCACCTTGCGCATCCTCGAAGCAATCCGCTTGCTGGGCCTGGAAAAGAAGACCCGCTTCTACCAGGCCTCGACCTCCGAGCTGTACGGGCTGGTGCAGGAAACCCCGCAGAAGGAAACCACGCCGTTCTACCCGCGCTCGCCCTATGCGGTGGCCAAGCTGTACGCCTACTGGATCACCGTGAACTTCCGCGAAGCCTACGGGCTGTATGCGTGCAACGGCATCCTGTTCAACCACGAGTCGCCGCGTCGCGGTGAAACCTTCGTGACCCGCAAGATCACCCGCGCCCTGAGCAACATCGCCCTGGGCCTGGAACAGTGCCTGTACATGGGCAACATGGATGCACTGCGCGACTGGGGCCACGCCAAGGACTACGTGCGCATGCAGTGGATGATGCTGCAGCAGGACCACCCCGAGGATTTTGTGATCGCCACTGGCGTGCAGTATTCGGTGCGCGACTTTATTCGCTGGTCGGCGGCGGAGCTGGGGCTGCATTTGCGCTTTGTCGGCGAGGGCGTGGAAGAGGTGGCGGTGGTCGAGCAGATCGACGGCGACCTGGCGCCAGGCATCCTGGTGGGCGATGTGATTGTGCGCGTCGACCCGCGTTACTTCCGCCCGGCGGAAGTCGAGACGCTGTTGGGCGACCCGGCTAAAGCTAAGCGCCTGCTCGGCTGGGTACCGGAAATCAGCGCCCAGGAAATGTGTGCGGAGATGGTCCGCGAAGACCTCAAGGTCGCCCAGCGCCACGCCTTGTTGCGCCTGCACGGGCATGACGCACCGATTGCCGTGGAGAACTGAGCATGGCACGTGACTTTGATGCGCGGATTTTTGTGGCCGGCCATCGCGGCATGGTTGGCTCGGCCATCGTGCGGCGCCTGTGGGCCTTGGGCTACACGCAGTTGCTCACGGCTGGCCGTGATGAGCTGGACCTGCTCGACCCGGCGGCAGTGCAGGCGTACTTCGCCAGGCACCGGGTGGACCAGGTGTACCTGGCGGCGGCCAAGGTCGGCGGGATTCACGCCAACGCGACGTACCCGGCCGATTTCATCTACCAGAACCTGATGATCCAGGCCAACGTGATCCACGCCGCCCACAGCCATGGCGTGGAAAAACTGTTGTTCCTGGGCTCGTCATGCATCTACCCGGTGCATGCACCGCAACCAATGATCGAAGCGGTGCTGCTGGACGGCGCGCTGGAACCCACCAACGAACCCTACGCGGTGGCCAAGATCGCCGGCATCAAGCTGTGCGAAAGCTACAACCGCCAGCATGGCCGCGATTACCGCAGCGTGATGCCCACCAACCTGTACGGGCCGGGCGACAACTACCACCCGCAGAACAGTCATGTGATCGCCGCCTTGCTGCGGCGCTTCCATGAGGCGACCCAGCGCGGCGATGAGGAAGTGGTGATCTGGGGCAGTGGCACGCCGCGGCGCGAGTTCCTGCATGTGGATGACATGGCGGCGGCCAGCGTGCATGTGATGGAGCTCAGCCAGGAACGCTACCGTGAGCAGACCCAGCCGATGCGTTCGCACTTGAACGTCGGCACCGGGGTGGATTGCACCATCGCCGAGCTGGCCCAGGCGCTGGTGCGGGTCACCGGCTTCAAGGGGCAATTGCGCTTTGACGCCAGCAAGCCCGACGGCGCGCCGCGCAAGCTGCTGGATGTGAGCCGGATCAACGCCCTCGGCTGGGAAGCCTATGTGCCGCTGGAGGAGGGCCTGCGCGACGCCTATAACGCCTATCTCGCCGCCCTCGAACAGCCTCGGGGCCAGTGATGAAGATCCTCCTGTACGGCATCAATTACAGCCCGGAGCTCACCGGCATCGGCAAGTACAGCGGTGAACAGGCGCGCTGGCTGGCGAGCCAGGGGCATGACGTGCGGGTGGTGACGGCGCCGCCGTATTACCCGCAGTGGCAGGTGGGCGAGGGGTATTCTCCGTGGCGCTTTCGCACCGAGCAGGATGACGGTGTGACAGTGATTCGCTGCCCGCTGTATGTACCGCGCCAACCCAGCGCGCTGACGCGGTTGCTGCACCTGATGAGCTTTTCCGCCAGCTCCTGTCTGGCCGTGTTGGGGCAACTGCGCTGGAAGCCGGACCTGGTGATCCTGGTGGTGCCCACTTTGTTCTGTTCGCCCCAGGCATTGCTGTTGGCCAAGCTCAGTGGCGCACGCTCGGTGCTGCACATCCAGGACTATGAAGTGGATGCGATGTTCGGCCTTGGCATCGGTGGCGGCTCCCTTATGCGTCGCCTGGCGTTTGGGCTTGAACGCTGGCTGTTGCGGCGTTTTGACCGGGTCTCGACGATTTCCAGCGGCATGCTCGACAAGGCCCGGGGCAAAGGCGTAAGCAGCAAGCGCCTGCTGTTCTTTCCCAACTGGTCGGAAACCGCGCGCTTTCGCCAGGTGCCCCGCAGCCATGGGCTGCTGCAACGCCTGGGTGTGGCGCCTGGCCAAAGGGTGTTGTTGTACTCCGGCAATATCGGCGAGAAGCAGGGCCTGGAATTGATCCTCGACGCCGCCCAGGCCCATGCCGATCGCCCGGAGCTGGTGTTCCTGATCGTCGGCCAGGGCACCGGCAAGGCGCGCTTGCTCGAGCGCGTGCAGCGCGATGGCCTGCGCAATGTGCTGTTTGCGCCGTTGCAGGCCTACGAGGATTTGCCGGCGCTGCTGGCCTCGGCCGACGTGCACCTGGTGATCCAGAAGCGCGGGGTGGCGGACGCGGTGTTGCCCTCCAAGCTGACCAACATTCTGGCGGTGGGCGGCCACGCCATCATCACTGCCGACCCCGGCACCACCCTCGGCCGCCTGTGCGAGGAACACCCCGGCATTGCGGTGCTGACTGAGCCGGAATCCGTCGCGGCGTTGAACACAGGGATCGAGCGGGCACTGGCATTGCCCGCGCGCAACGAGGTGGCGCTGAACTACGCCAAGGAGTTCCTCGACAAGGAACGCATTCTGCAACGCTTTCTGGCACAGGTCTGATGGGTATGTGGCTTGATTTTCCGACCTTCAATACGGTCGTGGCGTCGACGCCGCTGGTGGCGATCGACCTGGTGGTGAGAAACACCCGTGGCGAGGTCCTGCTGGGCTTGCGCGTCAACCGACCGGCCTACGGCTTCTGGTTCGTGCCCGGCGGGCGGATCCAGAAAAACGAACGCCTCGACAGCGCATTCCGGCGCATCACCCGCGACGAACTGGGGCACCCCTTCGAGCGCGCCGAGGCGCGGCTGCTGGGGGTGTTCGAGCACTTCTACGACGACAGCGTGTTCGCCAACGCCGGGGCCGGGCCGGACACCCATTACGTGGTGCTCAGCTATTGCCTGGACCTGCCGGAAGGCCAAGCCCTGCAGCCGCCCACGGAGCAACACCAGCATTACCGCTGGTGGTCCGAGGATGAACTGCGCATCAGCCTGCGGGTGCATGAACACACTCGCGCCTATTTCTGACTCTCTCTCCCGAGGACGCTCTCATGTTGTTACCGGTGATCATGGCAGGCGGTTCGGGGTCGCGCCTGTGGCCGCTTTCGCGGCAACTGAACCCCAAGCAGTTCCTGCGCTTGACCGACGCGCACCTGTCGATGCTGCAGCAGACCATCACGCGGCTGGAAGGCGCCAACGTTGCGCTGCCGCAGTTGATCTGCAATGAGCAGCATCGCTTCCTGGTGGCCGAGCAATTGCGCCAGTTGGGCATGGAACAGGCCAGCATCCTGTTGGAGCCGCTGGGGCGCAACACGGCGCCGGCCATCGCGCTGGCGGCTTGCAAGGCGCTTGCCGAGCAACAGGACCCGATCCTGCTGGTGCTGGCGGCGGACCATTTGATCGAAGATATCCCGGCGTTTCATGCCAGCCTGGAAGTGGCGCTGCCGCTTGCCCGTGACGGCAAGCTGGTGACCTTCGGTATCACGCCGACCAGCGCCCATACCGGCTACGGTTATATCGAACAAGGCGCGGCGGCGGGCGAGGGCGGTTATCGGGTCAAGCGCTTTGTCGAGAAGCCAGACGCCGCCACTGCTGCGGCGTATGTGGCCGACAGTGGGTATTACTGGAACAGCGGCATGTTCATGTTCCGCGCCAGCCGTTACCTGGAGGAGCTGGAACGCTTCCAGCCGGCCATCCTCGAGGCCTGTCGCGTGGCGCTGGAAGGCGGCAGCCAGGATCAACCCTTCACCCGCGTACATGCCGCGACGTTTGCGACGTGCCCGGACGATTCCATCGATTACGCGGTGATGGAAAAAACCAGTGATGCGGTGATGGTGCCGTTGCAGGCCGGCTGGAGTGATATCGGCTCGTGGTCGGCGTTGTGGGAGGCCAGCGAAAAAGACGCCAGCGGCAATGTGATACGCGGCGATGGGCTAAGCCTTGACACCCGTGACACCTACGTCCACGCCGACAGTCGGCTGGTGGCCACGGTAGGGGTGCGGGACCTGATCATTGTCGAGACCAAGGACGCGGTGCTGGTGGCCCACAAGGACCAGGTGCAGCAGGTCAAGGGCATCGTCGACCGGCTCAAGCAGGCCGGGCGCCATGAACATCTCAACCACCGCGAGGTGTATCGGCCGTGGGGCATGTACGACTCGGTGGACAACGGCCAGCGCTATCAGGTCAAGCGCATCACGGTGAAACCGGGCGCCAAGTTGTCGGTGCAGATGCACCACCACCGCGCCGAGCACTGGATCGTGGTCAGTGGTACGGCGCGGGTGACCAATGGCGAACAGACTTACCTGGTGTCGGAAAACCAGTCGACCTACATCCCCATCGGCCAGGTCCACGCCCTGGAAAACCCGGGGGTGATCCCGCTGGAGTTGATCGAGGTGCAGTCGGGCTCTTATCTGGGCGAGGACGATATTGTGCGCTTTGAAGACAAGTACGGCAGGGCCTGAGGTTTTCCGACAATTAATAACGTTTTAAATAACTTCACCAAGCTCAATGCATTGAAGGCCGGGGGCTTGCCGGGAAAACGTTATTTTCAACTAAGCCGGCTGAATATTATCTGTCTGGTGCGTTGTTTAGTTGAATGGCACTATCGGTTTGCCTGCTCACTGATGATAAGGAGTCTGAAATGAGAAAATCACTGGCTATTCTGGTACTCAGTGTCTTGAGTACTTCGGCGATGGCCGACGAGTTACCGTTGGGGCTTGATACCGCAGTGGTGGGAACCGTTACGGTGGGGCAGACGTTGTTGGTCGGCGCTGCCGTGGTTGCGGGTGTTGCCGCTGTTTCAAACAGCGGCGGCAGCTCCAATGGCGGCACCACCACGGGTACTACCGGCACCACCGGCACTACGGGTACCAGCAACTAGTCGTACACCCTCCGCTTTTAAGACCGCTTGGATTCCCCACCCAAGTGGTCTTTTTTTCTTGTCGTCTATCGCGAGTGTCCTAGCACTATGATGCGTATTTTTTCTATTGCAGCCGTGGCCGCTGCATTGTTGCAAGGCTGCATGTTTGCCCCGGGTCAATATATGGACACGGCCGCCCTGACCGAAGAGGGCGGGCCTGAAAACAGTCGCGTGGATTTAATTCCGATTACGCCAAAGTTATTGGCCATGGACGCGGCAACCCATGTGCCTTATTCCATTCCTGCGGAACTATTGAGTTATAAACCCGGGCCGTATTTGATCGGTGCAAATGATGCGCTGTACATCACGGTGTGGGATCACCCTGAACTCACCGCACCGTCCGGCCCGCAACAGCAGATCGACGCCAACGGTCGTTTGGTCAGCCCCGAGGGCAACCTGTTTTACCCTTACGTGGGCGAGGTGGTTGCCAAGGGGCGCAGCATTGAAGCGCTGCGCAGTGAGATCACCGACAAGCTGCGCCAGTACATCGACAGCCCCCAGGTGGATGTCAGTGTGTTGCGCTTTGCCAGCCAGAAAGTGGTGATCAGCGGCGCGGTGATCAAGGCCGGTCCGGTGCCTCTCACCACCATTGCAATGAACGTGAGCGAGGCCCTCGGCGCTGCCGGTATCGACCCGATCAACGCCGACTTGTCGAACCTCACCCTCACCCGTGGCGGCAAGCGCTACACCCTGGACCTCGACACGCTCAACCTTGAGCAATCGCGCCTGAATGAGATCTACCTCAAGGACGGCGACCAGTTGTACCTGGCCTACAACGACCGCAAGCGCATCTACGTGATGGGCGAGGTGATGCAGCCGCGCGCACTGAGTTTCAAGACCCGCAGCATGAACCTCTCCGACGTGCTCGGTTCGGTGGGCGGGGTCAACCAGAACACCTCCAACGCCGATGCCATCTATGTGATTCGCGGCGCGCAGAATATCGATGTGGAACCGGCCAAGGTGTTCCAGCTGGAAGCCGGCTCCCCCTCGGCCATGGCCCTGGCCACGCGCTTTGATGTGCAGCCCCAGGATGTGGTGTTTGTCGGCCCGGCGAATATCACGCGTTGGAACCGCTTTATCAGCCAACTGGTGCCGTCCGCGTCGATCATCGGCATTGGCGCATCCACCCAGAACAACCTGAGCGAAGCCAGCAGCCGATAGGGTGGTACCTGCGTGAACAGTCTGAAAATCGGTACGTACGCGGGGTTGGCGTGGCTGTTGGCTGGCTGCAATCCGCTGATGCAGGCCTCGCTGGATACCTTCAAGGCTGCCGTGGGCGGGCCGGCGCCGCTGGTGTTGACCCAGGCCCAGGTGGATGCGGTGCCGTTCCCCCAGATCAAGGTCACCACGGTGTCCGGCGAAGGGGTGATGGCGCTGATCCGCCAGCGTGACGATCTGCAGTTCTGGGTGGCGTCCGGCAAACAGGTGCTGCTGCTGCGCGACGGTCTGGTGGTACGCACGGTGGGCCTGGGCGCCGATCTGGATGGCACGCGCTGGCAGGGTCGGTCGCCGTTCCAGCAGGGGTTGCATCGTGTGCCGGACGGCTATCGCAGCACGCGCCAGATCGACGTGGTGGACGGCTATCGCCTGGGCGTTACGGTCCACAGCCGCATGACGCGCAAGGGTCTGGAGAGCGTCGAGGTTCTCGACAAACCCTATGCCTTGCTGCGGGTGGATGAAGACATCGAGGCCCCCGGCTTTCACGCGCGTAATCGGTACTGGGTCGACCCCGCCGATGGTTTTATCGTGCAGAGCGAGCAGCACCTTACGCCCGACCTGACCCTCACCATCACCCAACTGCAACCGACCCGCAAGGACGCCCCATGATGGTTCGAAGATTTGGCGCGCTGGTGCTGTTGTGCAGTTGCGCCAGTGTGTCTCAGGCCGCGATGACAGTCAGCGGCGAGGTGCGCAATCCGGGGCCGATCCCCTTGGCGCCCGAGGCTCGCTTGCTGGATGTGATCACCGCGTCGCAACCGGATGCCCAGGGCTATTGGCTGGGCGCGGCCTGGCTGCGCCAACCCTTGTTGGCGCAGCAGGCACGGCTCAAGGCCGGTGTGCTGTTTGACCTGCAAACCCTGCACGGGGCCGCGTTGGCTGCCGGTCGCGAAGGTCGGGCGCATGCGGCGGCTCAGCTCTATCAACAGGTGCAGGCCTTGCCGGTGACCGGTCGCCAACCGGCGATGCTGGACCCGGTGGCGGTGGAAGTCGGCTTTGCGCCGAACCCGCTGGTCAGTGATGGCGACCGCCTGGTCTATCCGCCGAGGCCGCACAGCGTGCGCGTCGTGGGGGCCGTCGCTGCAGCCTGCACGTTGGCATTCGAGCCGCTGCAGCGGCCCCTTGATTACCTCCACGCTTGTCCGGCCCTGACGGAAGCGGACCACGATTACCTGTGGCTGATCCAGCCCGATGGCCATGTCACGCGCCAGGGTATCGCGGCATGGAATCGCGAGGAGGGCGCGCCGCCTGCGCCCGGCAGCACGCTGCTGGTGCCGATCCGCAGCGACGACCTGGACCCGCCCACCCCTGAGCTCAATCAGCAACTGGCCGAGTTTCTTGCCACCCAACCCCTGGCCGAGGTCACGCCTTGAAATTATGTATTGCAGCCGTGCTGCTGGTGCCTTGTGGTGTCGCGCATGGCGATCCCCGTTACACCCAAAGCGATTTTGGCGGCGTCGGGCTGCTGCAAACCCCCACCGCACGCATGGCGCCCGCCGGCGAACTCAGCGTGAATGCCAACCGCACCGAACCCTACAGCCGCTACAGTTTTTCGGCGCAACCCCTGGACTGGCTGGAGGGTACCTTTCGCTACACCGCGATTACCAACCGCCCCTATGGTGCCGAGTCGTTCAGCGGCGGCCAGAGCTATAAGGACAAGGCTGTCGACGCCAAAGTGCGCCTGTATCAGGAAAGCCACTGGCTGCCCGAAGTGGCGCTGGGGTTCATGGACCTGGGCGGCACCGGGTTGTTTTCCAGCGAGTACCTGGTGGCCAACAAGCGCTACGGTGATGTGGATTTCAGTGCCGGCGTCGCCTGGGGTTACCTGGGCAGTCGCGGTGATTTCGGCAACCCGTTGGGCGCCTTGGATGATCGTTTCAACGAGCGACCCACCGCCGAAGGTTCCGGCAGTTTTTCCAACGGCTACTTTCGCGGCCGGCCCGCGTTGTTCGGGGGGATTGCCTATCAGACACCGTGGGCGCCGCTGAGCCTCAAGTTGGAATACGAGGGCAACGACTATCAGAACGAGCCCCGCGACAACAACCAGCGCCAGGACTCGCCCATCAACCTTGGTGTGGTCTACAAGCTGGCCGACTCCATCGATGTGAGTGCCGCCTGGGAACGTGGCAACACCGCCATGTTCGGCATCACCCTGCACACCAATTTCGTCAGCCGCAAGGCCCCGGTAAAAACCTACGACCCGCCGGCCCCCAAGCTGCCTGCCAAGGCCCCGACCACGCCGATGGACCAAGTGGATTGGGCGGCTGTATCCCAGCGCCTGCACGACAATGCCGGCTACAACGTGCAGCGTATTACCCAGCGCGGGCCGGAACTGTTGGTGTACGGCGAACAGCAGCGTTATTTCTACAGCGCCAAGGCGGTGGGCCGCGCCAGTCGGATTCTGGATAACAGCGTGAATGACCAGATCGATTGGTTCACCCTGGTGAGCGAGCGCTACGCCATGCCGATCGAAGAAACCAGCGTGCCGCGCGAAACCTTTCGCGAGGTGGTCAACCAGCGTGAGGACCTGCAGAACCTACATCGCCAGGTCGAGGTCAATCGCGCCAGCAACCGCAGCCAGACCGTGTTGTATACCCAGCCGCCCAAACCCTTCACCTATGGCGTGGGGCTGGGCTACAAGCAGAACGTCGGCGGTCCGGATGGTTTGCTCTATCAGGTTTCCGCCGACCTTGACGGCGAGTATCGTTTCACCCGCAATACCTGGTGGAGCGGCCTGCTCAGCGTCAACCTGCTGAACAACTACGACGGGTTTACCTACGATGCGCCCAGTGGTTTGCCCCGGGTGCGGACCGACCTGCGCCGGTACATGACCACGTCCGATGTGACCCTGCCGACCTTCCAGCTCAACCACGCGATGCAGTTGGACCAGGACCTCTACGGCATGGTCTATGGTGGTTTGCTGGAATCGATGTACGCCGGTGTCGGCAGTGAAGTGCTGTACCGTCCGATGGGCCAAGGCTGGGCATTGGGAGCCGACCTGAACTACGTGCGCCAGCGCGGTTTCGAGCAGGATTTCAGCTTGCGCGATTATCACACCGTCACCGGACATATCACCGGCTATACCGATCTGCCGTTCAACATTCAGGGCGCCTTGAGTGTCGGCCGCTACCTGGCCAGGGACTGGGGCGCGACCCTGGACCTGTCGCGGGAATTCAACAATGGCGTGCGGATTGGCGCGTGGATCACCCGCACCACCGCATCCAGTGAACAGTACGGCGAAGGCAGCTTCGACAAAGGCCTGTACCTGTCCATTCCGTTCGATGAGTTGATGAGCCTGTCGACGATGCGTCGCGCCAACCTGGTATGGGCGCCACTGACCCGCGATGGTGGCGCACGCTTGAACCGCGCCTACTCACTGCATTCGATGACCGATGGGCGCGACAGTGAGCTGTTCTACAAGAACATCGACAAGATCACCGAATAGACGCAGCCTCGCTTGCGCTACGGGGGTGAGGTCGCGATGTGGGTTGGCATTTGTAGCAGCTGCCGAGCCCCGGCGAGGCTGCGTTTGCGGTCTGTCTGGCACACCGCAGACGCAGCCTCGCTTGCGCTCGGCAGCTGCTACGGGGGTGAGGTCGTGATGTGGGTTGGCATTCGTAGCAGCTGCCGAGCCGCGGCGAGGCTGCGTTTGCGGTCTGTTTGGCACACCGCAGACGCAGCCTCGCTTGCGCTACGGGGGTGAGGTCGCGATGTGGGTTGGCATTTGTAGCAGCTGCCGAGCCGCGGCGAGGCTGCGTTTGCGGTCTGTCTGGCACACCGCAGGCGCAGCCTCGCTTGCGCTACGGGGGTGAGGTCGCGATGTGGGTTGGCATTCGTAGCAGCTGCCGAGCCCCGGCGAGGCTGCGTTTACGGTCTGTCAGGCACACCGCTGACGCAGCCTCGCTTGCGCTCGGCAGCTGCTACGGGGGTGAGGTCGCGATGTGGGTTGGCATTCGTAGCAGCTGCCGAGCCCCGGCGAGGCTGCGTTTGCGGTCTGTCAGGCACACCGCAGACGCAGCCTCGCTTGCGCTCGGCAGCTGCTACGGGGGTGAGGTCGTGATGTGGGTTGGCATTCGTAGCAGCTGCGGAGCCCCGGCGAGGCTGCGTTTGCGGTCTGTCTGGCACACCGCAGACGCAGCCTCGCTTGCGCTCGGCAGCTGCTACGTAGGGGGTCAGTAGATGTCCTTGGACAGCAGCGTAAACGGCGTCTTCAACAGGATCTTGATGTCCAGCCACAGCGACCAGTTGTTGATGTAGCGCAGGTCGATGTCGACGCGTTGTTGCATCTTCTCCAGGGTCTCGGTCTCGCCCCGGCAGCCATTGACCTGGGCCAGGCCGGTGATGCCGGGTTTGATCCGGTGGCGCGCCATGTAGGCGCGGATTTTCCCCGAGTAGTAGTCGTTGTGCGCAATCGCATGGGGGCGCGGGCCGACCAGTGCCATGTGCCCTTGCAGCACGTTGAACAACTGCGGCAATTCATCGATGGAAGTACGCCGGATAAACCGGCCCACCGGCGTAATGCGCGAATCGTTGCGACTGGCCTGGCGTACCTCATGGTCGTCATGCACACGCATGGAGCGGAATTTCCACACCTTGATCACCTCTCCGTTCCAGCCGTGCCGGTCTTGCTTGAAGATCACCGGGCCTGGGGAGGTGAGCTTGATCAGCAGGGCGAACAGCAACAGCAGCGGGCTCAGCACGATGATCGCCAGCAGCGCCAGGCTCTTGTCCAGCAGCGACTTGCTCAGCGCAGCGGTGGGGCGGCTGGTCAGCGGGCTTTCGTTGAGGTAAATCGCCGGCAGCCCATCCACTTCGGCCACGCAATGATTGAGCAGCAGCATGTTATGGAGGTCGGGCACCCAGACCACGTCCACGCTGATGTCCAGCAGGTTGAGGTACAACGCCTCGATGTGCGTGGCGTCCTGCAATGAATGGGTGATGTAGAGCCGTCGGATGCCGTGCTGCCGGATCAATTGGGGCAGTTGCGGCAGCTCGCCGAGGATCTGCGCCTGCGCATCCTCGGCTGCCTCGGCACGGCTGCCGACCAGGCCCACCAGGGGCGAGCGTTTTTGCCGTGAGAGGGTCCTGGCCAGGTCCACGGCAAGCTTGCCAGTGCCTACGATCAATGACTTGTGGCGCTCGTGAAGTTGGCGGTGGTAATACCGGGACAAGCTATGCAGCGGTATATAACATAGTGCCAATAACGGGTAACTGACAGCCGCCCAGAGTAATAAGGTTTCCAGTGGGAACAGTGCACTGGCATTACATGCCACGCCCACGGTAAACAATATACCCATGGTTAACAGCCAGCCCATGAACAAGCGTCCAAGGCCCACGGCATAATCATCTTTCTTACTGTACACATCGCACAGGGTATACGCCGGAAGAGAGGCCAATATCGTAAAAGCAGCCAGGACGCGGTAGTAATACTCCAGTTGGCCGGTCTTTAAGATAACCAATGTAAATAACAGTGCAACAACTAAACTCGATGCGAGTGTCCATTGTCCCCAGAACGTCAAACCCCTGGGGGTCAGGTTGCGATGCAGTCTAGTGTTATTAAGCATAGTTCTGCTCCCGGTGATGACCGCGCACGTGGTGGCAGGCGTTAAAGGTTAACTGTTATAAGCGGCAGGCACGCGCAGGCGCGTGCCTATTGATAGTAATGAACGGCAGGGGGCAGTGGCTGACGACTTATAACAAGGCCAGTGGGGAACAAGCGAAATGGATGTTATAAAAGGGCAGGTAGAAGCGTGTGGTAATAGGCAGGGTGCGTGCTAAGTGTTGGAGTGTTTTTATTGTTTAACGGCGTGGTTGACTAAGCTCTAGCGGCTTTTTGATTTTTTGCGTCAGGCAATAACCACGGTTTCTTACCGCACGAAACAGGCGTTCACCGTCGTTGACTCGCTTGAACTTTTCCTGCAGGCGACTCAGGCACATTTCCAGCCCGCGGTATAACTCGGGTTCACGACCTATATTACGGATCAACTCCTCTTTGCTGACCACACGTTCTTCATGGTGCAGCATCTTTTTAATCAGCGCCGATTCAATGGTGGTCAAGGAGATGCGCAGGCTGCCTTTGACCAGCGCTCGGTCATGTTGGGTGAGCAGCCAGAAATCCTGTGGATACAGTGGCGTTCGTTCTGCGCTGATCTCCTGAGTGCGCGTATGGTTATTCGGCGCGCTGTCAGGGTCCTTGGCGGTTGGCATTCTGGATTCTTGCCGCTTGGCGTTAAACGGTTGCGAGGGCAAGCTGAGGGTGTGGGTAATAATGTAGGTATTAAAACGCGGGGTGATTTGTAGGTGAGAAAACGCCAGGTCTTTATCGGCGGGGTCCGTTGTCGCCGGCGCGTTTACATCGTAATGGAAGAACTCTGCGTTGGGCCTGAAGTCCTGCAGCGCGATAGAAGCAGGTGTTGGAGCGAAGGCGTGTTTCTTGAAGGAACTCATAGGGTCCACCCATATCAGGAAGATGCGATTGTTAGAGGCAGTCAGCGGGGGAGTAATAGCCGCCCTGAAAGTATTCGAACGGCAGGTTTTTAGCCAGCATGGCGCTGTCGGCAAATTCGACCTGGTCGGCGATAAAACACACTCTGCTCGCACTGATCAACTCCAGCATGCGGTCATAGAGCCGGTCGAACAGGTCCGAGCGGGTATTCAGGCTGAGCCGCAGGGCAGAATCCGGAAAGGGCATTTTTATATAGTCATAGAGCTCGAGGTCGATCAGCAGGTCCACCGGCTTTGTATCGAGTCTGTAGTTGTTGTAGGCCAGCGTGATACCGCTCTGGTCTTTCAACTTATATAGCTGGCGTACCATCGCCCGGCGTTCTACCGGACCGGGCAGGGCGTCCAGCGGGTTGTCGAGACTGAGGGTGAAGGGTTGTTTGTGGTATTCCAGTGCCCGCGCGGCCTGAATGATCGCCTTGAGGATGTCATCGTTCATCAGGGCTGATTGCCCCATGCGCA
Organism: Pseudomonas sp. SB113; assembly: GCF_040754745.1. NCBI lineage: Bacteria > Pseudomonadati > Pseudomonadota > Gammaproteobacteria > Pseudomonadales > Pseudomonadaceae > Pseudomonas > Pseudomonas sp. SB113. Next base: position 20,897 of record NZ_JBFMHW010000025.1, on the reverse strand, counting down.
GAAGCGTATGACTGGTCGCCGGGCTGACCGCCTTAAGCGCTTTGCGCGAGGGTTGGATATGGCGCAAGGCCTCAGTGCAGGCACTTTCAAGTTGTTCGAGGTCTACGTCACCCGCTACGCTGATTTCACTTCCCCACCATGCATGACTGCGATCAACGATGGCTTGCCTGATGATCTTGAAGTCCGGGGTATGTACAGGGTGCGGTTTTTCACTATTCACGGCTCGACCCCTCCTTGATGGGGTGGAAATGGCTGGCGCAAATAAGGCCCCGGCTGAGCTTGTAACCATAACCGCGAATGTTTTGGATGATGTTTTCACCGTAGTGCGCCTTGATTTTACTGCGCAAACGGCTGATGGATTTTTCCAGTGCGCGGGAGTCGTAGTACTTGGTGTTAAGTCCCATGACACTGGCGATTTCATTATGACTGAGCAGTCGGTTCTGAATAAGCGCTTCCAGTACTTTCATTTCGACGAAGGATATTTCCAACTTTTTTCCGTCGCCGTACAGGCACATGCGATCCTGATCGAGCACCAGGTCGCACTGGTTGAATCGAGCGTTTTCGCTGAGAAAGGCATCAAACAGATTCAACTTTTTTTCAGGGGCAGTTTCGATCACCTTGATGCAGTAATCGGCGCCGGCCAGGTAGTATTTTGTTTTGCTCAGGGTGGACGCGAAGGTGACGACGACGAATATCGTGCAGTCGGGGTTTTCGGTCCGCGCCTTTCTTATTATGTCCAGGCTTAAATTGCTGGCGGAGGGTGTATCAATTTCTATGATGATGGCACGGTAATGTACGTGGATTTCCTGGGTATCAATTAGTTGCCCGTAGCAACGTGTATCGACTTTTAAATTATTCGCTACAGTACGAACTAAAAGCTCCCGAAAGTCCTCCGATTTCGATTGAGTCCGTGCAATAGCGAGGACGTTGGAAAAATGCATAACCTACTCCCTTTTCCGGCATGCAAGGCCGTCAGTTCAATCGCTGCCAGCGTTTAGATACTAATCGAATTGATTACGCTAAAACGTGACAAATTTTAACATTCGTCACTTGGTTTTTACGAGCGCAGGGGGGTAATAGGCGGATATTGCATGGGGCTGGTATGGACTTACACATATGCTAGTGCAAACTCTTAATGCTCGATAAGTATTTTAGTTCCAACGATTTTTTTGACGGGCGCCGGTTTAAGCGTTGCCTTCTCTGACCGAGAAAACGCCCGGCGGGGCGGGCCGATGGTGGGTGGACGTCGCCTCGGTTGCCTCAGCGGCGCAACTGCATCGCGGCCCGATCGAACGGGGGGAAGCGGGCTCGCTGTTTTTGACGCGCCTCCGGTTGGCCGACCATATGGCCGACGGCGCGACCGTACAACGGCGCGCCAACGCGGTGTTTGCGGCGATGCTCGAAGGGACGTTGACGGTGGCAATCGAAGGGCATTACACGTTGGAAACGCTGCAGCAGGTGCATGAGCGCATCGAAGCACGGCAGCAGATCGGCAAGGCGGTGGTGTGGGTGGACCGCGACCTGCATTAATCGAAGGCGAAAAAAAACCGGCTGATCAGGCCGGTTTGGGGTGCCCCGCGAACAGTGCGGGATTAAGCATGGTTGTCCAGCAGGCGATCGGCACCGCCTTCAACAATACCGCGTTGCTGCAAACGATCGGCACCGCCTTCGGCCAGGCCACGTTCCTGCAAGCGATCAGCGCCACCTTCGGCAACGCGGTTGCCTTGCAGGCGGTCAGCGCCATCTTCGACGACACGGTTGCCTTGCAGGCGGTCAGCACCATCTTCGGCGACACGGTTGCCTTGCAGGCGGTCAGCACCATCTTCGGCGACACGGTTGCCTTGCAGGCGATCAGCGCCACCTTCAACAATACCGCGTTGTTGCAAGCGATCAGCACCACCTTCGGCAACACGACGTTCCAGCAGGCGATCCGAGCCACCTTCAGCAACACGACTTTCGATCAGGCGATCCGCGCCGCCTTCAGCAACAACAGGGTGGGCAAATGCGTTTGCAGCGAGTACCGAGAAAGCGAGGCTAAGCAAGATTTGGCGTTTCATGATGGTGTGCTCCGAGTGTTTTAGTTGGGTGTTGCCTGGTATGGGTTTGATGTTACGCGTTGCATTTTTTAAGAGAACTTCATTGGGCTGATGGTGACTATCGATGCCAGCGATGGCCCGTTTCAAAGGGCCATCGCCGCGCCGGTCACGGCATCTGTGGCCGTTCCTGGGGGCGCAGGTCGAACACCAGCACCTCGGCATCCTGGCCCTGGCTCAGGCGGATTTGCCGCTCATCGCGCACTCGGGCACCGTCGCCTTCCTGCAAGCGCTGGCCGTTGATGTCCACGCTGCCCCGAGCCACATGGATGTACACGTGGCGATCCGGCGGCAGGTCGAGGGTCGCGGCTTCGTCGCCGTTGAACAGCCCGGCGTACACCCGGGCGTCCTGGCGCACGGTCAGGGAGCCGTCGCTGCCGTCCGGCGAGATGATCAGTTGCAGGCGCCCACGTTTCTGCGCCGCGCTGAAGTGCTCCTGTTGATAGCGCGGCTCGGCACCGGCCACGGCGGGCACGATCCAGATTTGCAGGAAGTGCACGCCCTGGCGTTGGCTGTGGTTGAACTCGCTGTGGGCCACGCCGCTGCCGGCGCTCATCAGTTGCACATCGCCGGGGCGGATCACCGAGCCGGTGCCCAGGGTGTCCTTGTGTTCCAGGGCGCCTTCAAGCACATAAGAGAAAATCTCCATGTCGCGGTGCGGGTGCTGGCCGAAGCCTTTGCCGGCCGCGACGCGGTCGTCGTTGATCACCAGCAGGTCGGAAAAGCCCTGTTCTTCGGGGTTCCAATAGTTGGCGAACGAGAAGGTGTGGAACGACTTCAACCAACCGTGATTGGCGGCGCCGCGTTCGGAAGCTTTGCGAAGGGTCAGCATGGTCTTGTCCTCAAGTGAGCGCGGGCTGCGAGATGCAGGGCGCTTGCGTTGAGAAGAAGATTACTGGTAACCGAAATATTCATTAAGAAGCTGAGATCTGAATAACTGTCTCCCTCAGATTGACAGTGAAAGGCATGCCATAATGCATTTCGCTTTCTTCCCCCGATGGATTCTTCCCGTATGAAAACCGTGGCCATGGCGCTGTTCCCGGACTTCCTCTTGCTTGACATGGCCGGGCCGCTCGAAGTGTTTTCCATTGCCAACCGCTACCTGCCGGCGGCGGAGCATTACCAGATCCTCACCCTGGGCACCGAGCCTGGCCCGTTGCGCGCCTCCAATGGGGTGATGGTCCAGACTGATCTGCTGCTGGACCAGGCCCACGCGGCTTATGACCTGCTGCTGGTGCCCGGCGGTCCGGGTGCCTATAACGAATGCCACCCGGCATTGCTGCCCTGGCTCAAGGCGGCGGCGCCACGGGCGCGGCGCTTCGGCTCGATCTGCACCGGAGCCTTTGTGCTGGGCCACGCCGGGTTGCTCGACGAGCGCCGCGTGACCACCCATTGGCACTACACCGAGCGCCTGATCAAGGCCTTCCCCAAGGCCATTGTCGAGACGGATCGCATCTACCTGCAGGACGGGCGGTTGATTACCTCGGGTGGGGTCACCGCCGGTATCGACCTGGCGTTGTCGATCGTCGCCCAGGACCATGGCAAGCAAGTGGCGGTGGATGTGGCCAAGGTGCTGCTGGTGGTGATGAAACGCCAGGGCGGCCAGGCCCAGTTCAGCCCGATGACCGCGTCCGTGGCGCCCCAGGAAACCGCGATCACTCGCGTGCAGAACCATGTGCTCGCGCATCTGGACCAACCCTTCACCATCGAGTCCATGGCCGAGTTGGCCGGCATGAGTGCACGCCACTTTGCCCGGTTGTTCGCCAAGGACGTGCAGATGACACCCATGGCCTTCCTGCAAGGCGCGCGCATCGACCGCGCCCGGCATTTGCTGGAAACCACCGACCTGCCGCTCAAGACTGTGGCGTTCCACGCAGGCTTCGGCAGCGTGCGGCACATGCGCTTTCTATTCAGTGAAAAACTCGGCCTCAACCCTACCCAATACCGCCAGCAGTTCAGTTAACGACAGGATGTCCGTCTCGCGCACCCGATTGTCCGTATCGCTCCCCGTGCCAGCATTGCCCTGTCGCGGGTAGCTGGCAAGATAGCGTCGAGCCCATGGAAAAGGATGCGCGGACGCCCAAGACCGGGTGTTCCAGCGCGATTGCAGACATGAATATCCCTCAGGCGATTGACGCGGATAGCACGGTGCGCTTCGGTGAGTATGCCTTTCACCGGCAGCAGCGGCTGGTGAGCAAGGCGGGTTGGCCGGTGCCATTGGGCGGGCGGGCGTTGGATGTCCTTGCGGTGCTGCTGGAGTCGCCAGGGCAATTCATCAGCAAGGCTACCTTGATCGAGCGGGTCTGGCCGTGCAGCGTGGTGGAAGAGAACAACCTGCGGGTGCACATCGCGGCACTGCGCCGTGCCCTCGACGGGCAACGTCTTATCCTCAATGACCCCCAGCGCGGTTACTGTTTCGCCGCACCCGTGGAAGTTGCCACCGCAACGGTGCTGCCCCGGCATAACCTCGGCACCCGGCTCAGCCCGGTGATCGGTCGCGCTGAACTGCTGGGCGTGCTGGCGCGGCGTGTGTCCGGGCAGCGCCTGATGACCCTTACCGGTTGCGCCGGCGTGGGCAAGAGCACCCTGGCCCTGGCGCTGGCCGAGCGCGTGTTGCCGCGCTACCGCGATGGTGTGTGGTGGGTCGACCTGGCCACAGTGGAGACGCCGCTGATGATGCTGCGCCACCTGGCCACGGCCCTGCACCTGGAGCCCTGCGGCAGTGTCACTGAGTTGTGCCGCCAGTTGGTCTCCCGGCAATTGCTGCTGGTACTCGACGGCGCCGACCTGCTGCTCGGTGCCTGTCGACATCTTCTGTGGGCGCTGCGCGAAAACGCGCCCGCGGTCAGCGTGCTGGTCAGCAGTCGTGAAGCGTTGCAGGCCCCAGGCGAATGGGTGCAGCGCGTGCCCTCACTGGGCGTGCCGGCACCGTCGGCGATGGGCAGTGTTGAACAGGCGATGGCGTTCCCCGCCGTGCAACTGTTCGTCGCACGGGCGTGTGCCGGTCAACAGGGTTTTGTGTTGCGGCAACAGGACCTGGCGCGGTTGCGGGACATCTGCCGGCGCCTCGACGGTATTCCCCTGGCCCTTGAACTGGCGGCCGCCCAAGTGGACGCGCTGGGCGTACGCGGTTTACAGGCGCAGTTGCACAGTGGATTACAGGTACTGACCCGCGGGCGCCGCACGGCGGTGGAGCGCCATCAATCCGTGACCGCCGCCCTGGACTGGACATACGAGCGGCTGAGCCTGCCGGAGCGCTGGCTGTTCCTGCAACTGAGCTTGTTCAAGATGGCGGTGACCTTGCCCACCCTGAGTAAGCTGGTGGCCGGTACCGAGCTGGAGCACGCCGACTTGTCGTACCTGCTCGGGCGCCTGGTCGGCACCTCGCTGCTGAGCCTCGAACCCGGTCCGGGCTATCCGCGCTATCGCCTGCTCAACAGCGTACGCAGCTATGGCCTGGCACTCCTGCGCGACCCGCAGCAGGTGGCGCGTTTGCAACGGGGCTATGGGCATTACCTGGGGGCGTTTTCAGGCCGGCCGTTTGTCCTGCAACTCGTCGAGCAGGCGGCCTACGCGGACTAGGTCCTGGGTGGCGAAGCCTTCGGTAAATCGCGCGTAGACCGAACCCAGCAGCTCGCGGGCGGCCTGCACACGACCCTGCTTTTGCCACAGCCGCGCCAAGCAATCCGCACAGCGCAGCTCCCAGGCCAGCGCGCCTTGCTGGTGTGCCAGGCCCAGGGCTTCGAGCAGCAGCGCCTCAGCCCCGTGGGCATCGGGCATGGCCTCGGCGCGCACGCGCAGGATTTCCGGGCTGCACCAGCCGGCCGCACCGCTCCGGGCGCGTGCGAACAAGGCCTCATCCACTGCGTGGGCGTTGAAGGTCACCAGGATGTCTTCGACCAGCCCCAATCCCTGCACATCGGCGATCTGCGCCGTACCTTCGTAGCACTGCGCCCAGGAGTGGAACAACTGCACCGAATGCTTTTGCGCCTGCTGTAACAGCAGGTCCAACTGGTCGCGGGCCGCGACGGTGTCGCCGTTGTAGTGAGCGATGACCACCCCAGCCAGGGCCAGGGTGTAGCAAATCGATGTGCCGTGGTTGATCTGCAACGCCAACGCCAGTGCCTGGTTTGCGGTGCGCCACGCACGTTCGGGGAAACCGCGCAGCCACAGGATGCGCGCGAGGATGGTCAACGAGGCTACGCTCTGGTCGTACTGCACGCCAAAGCCGTGGGTAAACCGGTTGAGATGGCCGCTCTGGGCCATGCGCTGGATCACCTGTTCGGCATTCTGCTGCGCCAGCGCCTGGTTGCCGGCGAAGTGCTGCGCCAGCACCCTCAGGCGTTGGGCGCTGAGGGCCAGCAACGGCTCGGCCTGCGGCCCCAACCGGTCGAAATGCAGGCTTTGCTCCAAGGCCTCGCTGTAGTCGCCGCCACACAGGTTGACCGTCATTTGCCCCGACACCGCGCGCAGTTGGCCGACCAGGTTGCTGTCGACTTCGGCCAGGCGTCGCGCACGGGCAAAGGCTTCGATGGTCTGCGGCGTACCGCCCTGGGTGTGATAGGAAAAACTGCCGAATGCCAATTGCAAGGCCATGTTCAAGTGCGGGCTTGGCGTGCTCGATTGCCCCAGCCGCGCCAGCGCCTTGCCCACGTACAGGCCGTGTTCGCGCAGCAGCGACAGCTCCTGCCACAACGGCATGGCGCTGACGGTCAGACGAATGCCCAGCAGGTGGACACCCTGGTCGCCCAGGCCCCAGTCGAGGGCGGCACGAATGTCTTCGCGCAGCGGGGCATAGCGGTCGATCCAGGTTTGGGTAGCCGTCTGCTCCCAATCGTCCTGCGCCTGGTTCATCAGGACCAGGCAGCGGTTGGCGTGGCGTTCGCGGGTGGCGTCGAGCTCATTGGCAACGCTGAGTTTTTCCAGGGCATAAGTGCGGGTGATGTCCAGCAGGCGATAGACCACCTCGTCATCCCCGGCCTCCACATTGAGCAAGGATTTCGCCACCAGTTGGGTGATCGAACCCAGTACTTCGGCCGGCGCAACCTGTTGCCCGGCGATCACCGCTGCGGCACTGGCCAGGCTGAAGCCACCCCGGAACACCGCGAGGCGACGCAGGCAGATTTGCTCGCAGCCGGTGAGCAGTTCGAAGCTCCAGTCCAGGGTGGCGCGCAGGGTTTGATGGCGGGGCAGGGCGCTGCGTCGGCCACGGGTGAGCAGGCGGAAGTTGTCTTCCATCTGCACCAGCAGGCCGGGCAGGCCGAAGCGCTCGATCTGCGCGGCCACCAGCTCGATTGCCAGGGGAATGCCGTCCAGGCGTTGGCAGATGTCGATGGCCAGGGGCAGTTCGGCTTCACTCAGTTCGAAACTGTCCTGATGGGACATGGCCCGCTCGATCAGCAGTTGCAGGGCCGGATAGCCCAGGGCCTGGGCGCGGTTGCCGGTGGCGGGCGGGCAGGCCAGGGGTTCCAGGCGTTGCACCGACTCGCCCTCGGCGCGCAAGGCCTCGCGGCTGGTGGCGAGGATGTGCAATTTGGGCGCGTGGCGCAGCAGGGTTTCGCTGATCAGCGCGATGTCGTCCAGCAGGTGCTCGCAGTTGTCGATCACCAGCAGCAATTGGTACTCCTGCAGGCGGCGCGCAAACACGGCCAACGGTTCGTGCTCAGTGTGGGTGAGGTCGAGCAGTGCGGCGAGGTTGGGCAGGATCATCGACGGCGCGCTGAGGGGCGCCAGGTCCAGCAGGCGAATCCCGTCGCGGTAATGTCCGATCAACAATTCCGCCACGCGCAACGCGACGGTGGTCTTGCCGATGCCGCCGGCGCCGGTCAGGGTGATAAAGCGTTGCTCGGGCAGGTGCTGCACCAGGCTGTCGATCAGGGCCTGGCGACCCAGCATGCGCGTGCGTCGCAGCGGCAGGTTGTGGCTCGGGCGTTGGGGCGCGCCTTCGGTGGGTAGGCTCATCGGCTCGATGCTCAGTGGTGCCACAAAACTGTAGCCGCGCTGGGCCACCGTGACGATATAGCGCTGTCCGGCCTGGCCATCGCCCATAGCCTTGCGCAGCGCTGCCATATGCACCCGCAGGTTGCCGTCTTCCACCACGCTTTTAGGCCAGACCCGGGCGATCAGTTCCTGCTTGCTCACCACATTGCCGGCCTGCTCCAGCAGGATCAGCAGGATGTCCACTGCCCGCCGTCCCAACCGCAACGGGCGACCGGCCTCCAGCACCAGGCGCTGGTGCGGGTGTATGCGGTAAGGGCCGAAATGCACGGCCTGGTCGCGTGGGTCACTCATGGGGCGCCATGCTCTGGGAAAAGTAAGCGGCCAGCATATTCCAGGTACATGCAGACCACTAGGCAGCGATCTCTTGAGGCTTGTGACGCAGTTGGTGATTTCGCCAGGTCATCGGGTTGACGCCCTCGCTGCGCGTGAACATATGGCAGAAATGCGCCTGGTCGCAAAACCCGCACTCCAGGCTGATTTGCGTGAGGCTCAAGGAGGAACCGGTGATCAGTTCCTTGGCCCGTTGGATGCGTTGCTGGCGTATCCATTCCTGGGGCGACAGCCCGGTGGTGCACTTGAATGCGCGGGAAAAATGGCTGCGCGACAGGGCGCAGGCTTGGGCCAGGTCGGCAATCGCCAGGCTTTCGCCAAGGTTGGCGAGGATCAATTGCTTGGCGATCCGCTCGCGCCGGGGGCACAGGCCGCCGGTAGCGGATAAGCGAGGAGCACAGTACGCAGGTCGGGCCATGACGAATATCCGCAGTCGATGGGAGCGTTCCCGGTGAATGGATGCAGTGTAGACCGGGTCATTTTTGGCGCCGTACCGTCTGGCTGGCGAGTTAATCGTTGTTAATTTCGCCAGGTACGGTCACGGAAAAGACAGCACAGGCATGCAATCCAGGCAGTGTTTTGCCTGCTTAGCTGGCGGCCTGCTAACCGTTTGGATACCGCCATGAACCGCAACGACCTGCGCCGCGTCGACATGAACCTGTTGGTGATTTTCGAAGCGCTGATGTTCGAGAAGAACCTGACCCGGGTCGCCGAAAAGCTCTTTATGGGCCAACCGGCGGTGAGTGCGGCATTGGGCCGGCTGCGGGATTTGTTCGACGACCCGTTGCTGCTGCGCAATGGTCGCGGCATGGAACCCACGCCACGCGCCGTGGCGATACTCAAGGAGTTGCAACCGGCCATGGACACCATTTCAGGCGCGGTCAGCCGCGCCAAGGACTTCGACCCTTCCACCAGTTGTGCGGTGTTCCGCATCGGCCTGTCCGACGACGCCGAGTTCGGCCTGTTCCCCCCCTTGCTCAGCCAACTGCGCGAAGAAGCCCCAGGCATTATCGTGGTGGTACGCCGCGCCAATTACCTGCTGATGTCCGCGCTACTGGCCAGTGGTGAGATCTCGGTAGGCGTGAGCTACACCACCGAACTGCCGGCGAATGCCAAGCGCAAGAAACTGCGGGACATTCCCTGCAAGGTACTGCGCGGTGATGACGGCCTTGAACCGCTGACCCTCGACGACTATTGCGCGCGGCCCCATGCGATGGTGTCGTTCTCGGGAGACTTGAGCGGCAACATCGACCTGGACCTGGCCCGCATCGGCCGCGCCCGGCGGGTGGTGCTGGCAGTGCCGCAGTTCAGCGGCTTGCGGGCATTGCTGGCTGGTACGCAGATTATTGCGACGGTGCCCGACTATGCGGCGTGTGCATTGACCGAGGGTACGGCATTACGGGCAGAGGATCCGCCGTTTGCGATTGATGCGGCGGAGTTGTCGATGGTGTGGAGTGGAGTGCATGACAATGATCCGGCAGAGCGGTGGTTGAGGGGCAGGATTGCGGAGCATATGGCGGGAGGCGGGTGAGCTTGGCGGCCTCTGGACCGACCGGAGTTGTTCCGGGTGTACTCGGTAGAAATGTGGAAGGGGCTTGCCCCCGATGAGCATAAGTATCTACACAACTTCTTTCAGCGGTCTGTGGCGAGGGAGGCCGCCCAGCCTGTAAACAGGCTGCGCTTTCGCGCAGAGAATGGACTCGCCCCAACACTCGGCACCTCGCCTAGGCTCGGTGTGCCCTCACTCCGGCTTTGGAGCGTGGGCCGCCGCGATGGGCCATTCCTGGCCCAGCGCGGCTAACCCGGCGTCCTGCCGGGTTACCCACGCTCCAAAGCCTGCGTTCGGCCAGCGTGTTTGACGGGGCGATTTGAGATCAAAAGCCAAAGCGCGGCGGCCTTAGAGCCGACCGGAGTTGGGTCTGGTGTACTGGGTTAAAAATGTGGGAGGGGGCTTGCCCCCGATTGCAGTGGGTCAGTACCAAATCCATCAACTGACACTCCCTCATCGGGGGCAAGTCGAATCGTCGCACCGCCCCTCCCACATTTAATCTGCATACACCAGGTATGCCGTTACCTGAATAACGGATATGTACTCAGTCAACTCAACCCCGACTACCGGCTCTTGTAAGAAATTTCCCATAAGAGTACAAATGTACTCCATGACAGCCCTGACTCCCCGCCGCACCGCCATCCTGACCTTCATCCGCGACCGTATCGCGCAACAAGGCCAACCCCCCAGCCTCGCCGAGATCGCCGAGGCGTTCGGCTTTGCCTCCCGCAGCGTCGCGCGTAAACACGTAGTGGCCCTGACCGAAGCCGGCTTCATCGAGGTCAACCCCAACCAGGCGCGCGGTATTCGTTTGCTCAACCAGCCCGTGCGTCCGGAGTGGCTGGATGTCCCGGTGCTTGGCCGAGTGGCGGCAGGCCTGCCCATCGGCGCGGATGCCGAAGTGCACAGCCGCCTGCAACTCGACCCCGCCACTTTTGCGAAAACCCCGGATTACCTGTTGCGGGTGCAAGGCGATTCGATGATCGAAGACGGCATCCTCGACGGCGATCTGGTGGGCGTACGCCGCAGTGCCGAAGCCTTGAACGGGCAGATTGTGGTGGCGCGCCTGGACGGCGAAGTCACCATCAAGCGTTTCGAACGCAGTGGCGACCGTGTGCGCCTGCTGCCGCGCAATCCAGCGTACGAACCTATCGTGGTAGGCCCCGACCAGGACCTGGCCATCGAAGGGGTGTTCTGCGGCCTGGTGAGGCAAGGTTGATGGGCGCCGTGGTTGCACTGGATACGCTGTTCAATGGCGGCCGCGTCTGGAAAGGCCGGCCTGCCGCGCCCCCGGCCAGCGTGCACCCCACGGGGCTGGCGGCGCTGGATGCGGTGCTGCCCACGGGCGGCTGGCCGGAGTCGGCCTTGAGCGAAATCCTCATGGTCAAGGAAGGCGTGGGCGAACTGCAATTGGTGCTGCCGACCCTGGCGCGCTTATCGGCGGCGGGGGAGCGCATTGTGCTGGTGGCGCCGCCTTACACCCCGTACCCCCACGCGTGGCAGAACGCCGGGGTGGATTTGCGCCAGCTGTCGGTGGTCCAGGCCGAGGAGCGCGATGCGCTGTGGGCGGTGGAGCAGTGCCTGCGTTCCGGCAGTTGCGGCGCGGTGCTGTGCTGGCCGCGCAAGGCGGATGACCGCGCCTTGCGTCGCTTGCAGGTGGCTGCGGAAACCGGGCAGACCCTGGCGTTTGCCTGGCGCGCCTTGAGTGAGGCGATCAACGCTTCGCCCGCCGCCTTGCGCCTGGCCGTCGAGGCAAAACCTGCCCAGGTGCGGGTGCTCAAATGCCGGGGCGGGTTGGCCCACCCGGCGCCGATTGCACTGGCGGGGCACTGAGGTTGCCATGCGCTGGGTGTGTATTGTTTTCCCGCAATTGGCGCTGGACGGGGTGCAGCGCCTGCACCCCGAGCCGGATCAACCGCTGGCGCTGCTGGCCGGCACGACGCAGCGGCGCGTGCTGCAAACCGTCAATGACGCCGCCCGTGCATTGGGCCTGCGCCCCGGTCAATCGCTGACGGCAGCCCATGCCCTGGCCAAGACCTTTGCCAGCGCCGAATACGACCCCGTGCAAATCGAACGCTGGCAGCAGTTCCTGGCGGCCTGGGCCTACCGCTTCAGCTCCCAGGTCAGCGTGTATTACCCGCGCGCCTTGCTGTTCGAAATCGAGTCGAGCCTGGGCCTGTTCGGGCCTTGGCCGCAGTTCGAGGCACGCTTGCGCCAGGAGCTGACCGAGCTGGGCTTTCGTCACCGTATCGTCGCCGCGCCCAACCCGGCGGCGGCGCGGGTGCTGGCCAATCTCTATGATGGCCTGGCCGTGGCCGATGAGGATGCGTTGCTCCAGGCCCTGGCGCCATTGCCCATCGACCGCGCCGGCCTCGACCCGCAGGCGGCCACCGCATTATCGCGCATGGGCCTGCGTACCCTGGCCCAGGTGCAGGCGTTGCCCCGGCACACCCTGGCGCGGCGTTTTGACGCCAGTCTGCTCAAGCACCTGGACGCATTGACCGGGCAACGGCCATTGGCCTTGGCCTTCTATCAGCCGCCGGACCAGTTCGATGTGCGCATCGAGCTGAATTTCGATGTGCAATCCCACCAGGCCTTGTTATTCCCCCTGCGCCGTTTGACCGGCGATCTCTCGGCCTTCCTCTGCGGCCGCGACAGTGGCGTGCAACGCTTTGACCTGCACCTGGAACACGCCCAGGCGCCGGACAGCGTGATCACGGTCGGCCTGCTGAGTGCCGAGCGTGAAGCGGCGATGCTGTTCGAACTGGCCCGTGGGCGCCTGGAGCACGTACAGGTCACTTCACCGGTGCGCGGCTTTCGCCTGGTGGCCCAGGACCTGCCGGTGTTCGTGCCGCAACGCCAGGACCTGTTCGACGATCGCCCGCAACAGACCCTGCCGTGGGAACAACTGCGCGAACGCCTGCGTGCCCGCCTGGGCGATGAGGCGGTGCAAGGCCTGCGTTTTCATGCCGACCATCGCCCCGAATGTGCCTGGCAAATGGCGGCGGATAAAAGCCCGTGCGCCCCCTTGGATAAGGTCCAGCGTCCCGGTTGGTTGCTTGACGAACCGACCTTGCTGGCCGAGCAGGGCGTGCAGATCCTCATGGGGCCGGAGCGCATCGAATCCGGTTGGTGGGACGGCGCCGACATTCGCCGTGACTACTACCTGATCCGGACCCGCGCCGGCCAGCAAGGCTGGGCCTATCGCAGTGTGGGGCAACGCGATGGGCTGTGGCTGCAAGGCTGGTTCGCATGAGTTACGCCGAGCTGCATTGCCTGTCCAACTTCAGCTTCCAGCGCGGGGCCTCCAGTGCGCTGGAGTTGTTCGAACGGGCCAAGGGCCAGGGCTACAGCGCCCTGGCAATCACCGATGAATGCACCTTGTCCGGCATCGTGCGGGCCTGGCAGGCGGCGAAGGCGGTGGGCTTGCCGCTGATTATCGGCAGCGAAGTGCGCATCGAGAATGGCCCGAAACTGGTGCTGCTGGTGCAGGACCTCAGCGGCTACCAGTCCCTGTGCCGCCTGATTACCCTGGCCCGCCGCCGCGCTGAAAAGGGCCGTTATCGCCTGCTGCAAGAAGACTTCGACCGACCCCTCAACGGCCTCTTGGCACTATGGGTCGCCGAAGACAGCGACACCCAGGCCTCCCTCCAATGGTTGCGCCGTGCCTTCGCCGATCGCCTGTGGCTGGCGGTGCACCTGCACTGCGGACAGGACGATGCGCGACATCTGGAGCAACGGCTGCAACTGGCCGCCAGCCTGCATATCCCGGCGGTGGCCTGCGGCGATGTGCATATGCATGCGCGCGGCCGCCGTGCCCTGCAAGACACCATGACCGCGATCCGTCATCACGTGCCGGTGGCCGAAGCCGGCACGCGCCTGCACCCCAATGGCGAGCGTCACCTGCGCAGCCTCGAGGCGCTGGGCGCGCTGTACCCGCAAGCCTTGCTCGACGAGACCGTTAACATCGCGCGCCGTTGCACCTTCGACCTTGGCCAGTTGCGCTACCACTACCCGCGCGAGCTGGTGCCCGAGGGCCATGACGCCAAATCCTGGCTACGCGCCGTCACCGAAGAAGGCATCGCCCGGCGCTGGCCGCAAGGGGTCGACGCCAAGACCTTGCAGCAGATCAACAACGAGCTGGAACTGATCAGCGAGCTGGGCTACGAAAGCTACTTTCTCACCGTGCACGACATCGTGCGCTTCGCTCGCAGCCGTTCGATCCTGTGCCAGGGACGCGGCTCGGCGGCCAACTCGGCGGTATGTTTTGCCTTGGGGATCACCGAGATCAACCCGAGCCTGATGAACATGCTGTTCGAGCGTTTCCTGTCGCGCGAGCGCAACGAGCCGCCGGACATCGACGTCGACTTCGAACACGAACGCCGCGAAGAAGTGCTGCAGTACGTGTTCCAGCGCTATGGTCGTACGCGCGCGGCGCTGACGGCGGTGGTCAGCAGTTACCACGCGACCGGTGCGGTGCGCGATGTGGCCAAGGCCCTGGGCTTGCCGCCGGACCAGATCAACGCATTGGCCGACTGCTGCGGGCGCTGGAGTGACGATGCGCCGCCCCTGGAGCGCCTGCGTGAGGGCGGCTTCGACCCCGACAGCCCGATCCTGCGCCGTGTGCTGACACTTACCCAGCAGTTGATCGGTTTTCCCCGGCACCTGTCCCAGCACCCCGGTGGCTTCGTGATTTCCGAGTACCCGTTGGACACCCTGGTGCCGGTGGAAAACGCCGCCATGGCCGAGCGCACCATCATCCAGTGGGACAAGGACGACCTCGATGCCGTGGGCCTGCTCAAGGTGGATATTCTCGCCCTGGGCATGCTCAGCGCGATCCGCCGCTGTTTCGATCTGCTGCGTCGCCATCGTCATCTGGACTTTTCCCTGGCGACGATCCCCAAGGAAGACCCGGCCACCTACGCGATGATCAGCAAGGCCGACACCATTGGCGTGTTCCAGATCGAGTCGCGGGCGCAGATGTCGATGTTGCCCAGGTTGCGGCCGCAAAAATTCTACGACCTGGTGATCGAGGTGGCTATCGTGCGCCCCGGACCGATCCAGGGCGGCATGGTGCATCCGTACTTGCGCCGACGTAACAAGGAAGAACCCACCACCTATCCGTCGCCGGAATTGGAAACCGTGTTGGAGCGCACCCTGGGCATCCCGTTGTTCCAGGAGCAAGTGATGCAGATCGCCATGGTCGCCGCCGACTACAGCCCCGGCGAGGCCGACCAGTTGCGCCGTTCCATGGCCGCCTGGAAACGTCACGGCGGCCTGGAGCCGCATCAGCAGCGCCTGCGCACCGGCATGCTCAAGAATGGCTACACCGAGGCCTTTGCCGCGCAGATCTTTGAGCAGATCAAGGGCTTTGGCAGCTACGGTTTCCCCGAGTCCCACGCCGCCAGTTTTGCCTTGCTGACCTACGCCAGTTGCTGGCTCAAATGCCATGAACCGGCCGCCTTCGCCTGTGCGCTGATCAACAGCTGGCCCATGGGCTTCTACAGCCCGGACCAGATCCTGCAGGATGCGCGGCGCCATCGCTTGCAGATCCGCCCGGTGGATGTGCAGGCCAGCGACTGGGATTGCAGCCTGGAACCCATCGACGGCCAGCAACCGGCGATTCGCATGGGCTTGCGCATGATCTCGGGCTTTCGCGAAGAGGATGGGCGGCGTATCGAAGCCGCACGCCAGCGCCGGGCGTTCAGCGACATTGCCGACCTGGACCAGCGCGCCGACCTGGATGCGCGTGCCCAGGCGTTGCTGGCGGATGCCGGGGCCTTGCGTGCCCTGGCCGGCAACCGGCATACGGCGCGCTGGGCCGTGGCTGGGGTGCATAAGCAGCTTGGATTGTTCGCGGGCCTGCCCAGCCCCGATGAAGCGGTGGTGGAGCTGCCAACACCGACGGTGGGCGAGGACCTGCATGCCGATTACGCCATGCTCGGCACCACCCTTGGCCCGCATCCGTTGGCGCTGCTGCGTGCCGAGCTGCGTAAACGGCGCTGCCGCAGTTCGAACGAACTGCAGGCGGTGGAGCATGGGCGCACTGTCAGCGTCGCCGGGCTGGTGACCGGTCGCCAGCGCCCCGGCACGGCCAGCGGCGTGACCTTTGTCACCCTCGAAGATGAATTCGGCAACCTCAACGTGGTGGTCTGGCGCGACCTGGCCGAACGTCAGCGCCAGGCGCTGGTGGGGTCGCGGTTGCTCAAAGTGGACGGGCGCTGGGAGGCGGTTGGCGAGGTGCGACACCTGATCGCCGGGCGCCTGACCGACCTGACGCCGCTGCTGGAAGGCATCACGGTGCGCAGCCGGGATTTTCACTGAGGCCGATAGCGTTTGGCGTGATTAACCCCTAATTTATGCAAAATGAAACCATCTCCCCTTGATGCGCTCAAAAAAATTGCGACCGCCCTTTCTCTGCGCAGAGCCGAACGATGCAATTCTTATCCGACCCCCACGGCTGTGAAGGTTGGGCCGGCGAAATGGCCCAGCGAATTCGCGCATTTGACTGGTCAACCACCGACCTGGGACCGCTTGATCGCTGGTCCACCAGCCTCGCCTGTACCGTACAGATGATGCTGGCGTCCCCCGTGCCCATGGTGATGCTCTGGGGGCCGGCGGGGTACATGATCTACAACGACAGCTATTCGGTATTTGCCGGTGGCCGTCATCCTTATTTGCTCGGCACGCCGGTGGAACTCGGCTGGCCGGAAGTCGCCGACTTCAACCGCCATGTGGTGGACACCTGCCTGGCCGGCGGCACCTTGTCCTATCACAACAAAGACCTGGTGCTGCTGCGCAACGGCCAGCCGGAAACGGTGTGGCTGGATCTTTACTACAGTCCCGTCGCCGGGGATAACCAGCAACCGGCCGGGGTGCTGGCGATTGTGGTGGAAACCACCGCCCATGTGCATTCCGAACGCTTGCGCCAGGAACTGACCCATAACCTGGAGCAACGCGTGGCCGCCGAAGTCCAGGCGCGTTCCGCTGCTGAAGACCAACTGCGCCAGTCGCAAAAGCTCGAGGCCATCGGTGGCCTGACCGGTGGCGTGGCCCACGACTTCAATAACCTGCTGCAAGTGATCGCCGGCAACCTGCATTTGCTGGCCCGCCATGAACCGGAGAATGCCCAGGTACAGCGGCGTGTCACTGCGGCTATCGCGGCGGTGGAGCGCGGCGCCAAACTGTCATCGCAGTTGTTGGCGTTTGCCCGCCGCCAACCGCTGTCACCCGCCGTGTATAACCCGCAGCGCATCTATGCCGGGCTGGGCGAACTGCTGCAACGCGCACTCGGTGAAACCATTCATATCGATGTGCAGTTGCCGCAGGATTCCTGGTGCATCAACGTCGATCGCAACCAATTGGAAAACGCGCTGCTCAACCTGGCGATCAATGCCCGCGATGCGATGAAAGGCGAGGGCGTGATTCGCATCACCGGTGAAAACATCATCCTCAACCCCAAGGATTGCATCGGCAAAAGCATCAAGCCCGGTGAGTACGTGCGCCTGGCCGTCACGGACATTGGCGTGGGCATGCCGGCGGCGATCCTGGCTCGGGTGTTCGAGCCGTTTTTCACCACCAAGCGCAATGGCCACGGCACCGGTCTTGGCTTGAGCATGGTGTTTGGCTTCGTTCGGCAAAGCGGTGGGCACGTGGACGTGTGGAGCGAGGAGGGCAAGGGCACCGTGGTGCAAATGTACTTCCCGCGCAGCCTGGACGAAGAAGTCCAGGAGACTCACCCTGAACCCGTGCTGCACGACGTGGGCCAGGAGACCATCCTGGTGGTCGAGGACAACGAGGATGTGCGGGTGACCGTGGTGGATCTGCTGGAGCAGGCGGGCTACACGGTGCTGACGGCCGAGGACGGCGACCGCGCGATGCAAGCCTTGCAGGGCGGGGTGCGGCCCGACCTGATCTTCACCGACGTGGTGATGCCCGGCCGCATCAAAAGCACCGACCTGGCCGAGTGGGCCCGCGCCCAGTCGCCGCCGGTGGCGGTGCTGTTCACCTCGGGGCACACGCGGGACATTCTCTCCAGCAATCATCTGCTCAGCGCTGACATTCACCTGCTGAGCAAACCCTACAGCCCAGAGGCCCTGACGCAACGGCTGCGCAGCGTGCTCACCGTCAGACAAGGTTGTTCATGACTTCACAGCGCTCCATCTCCCCGATTACCGCCCAGCACCTTGGATTTGTACGCGTGCGCGGCGCCCGCGAACACAACTTGCAGAACGTCGACGTGGATATTCCAAGGGATGCCCTGGTGGTGTTTACCGGCGTCTCGGGCTCGGGCAAGTCGTCCCTGGCGTTTTCCACGGTGTATGCCGAAGCCCAGCGCCGCTATTTCGAATCGGTGGCGCCCTACGCGCGGCGCCTGATCGATCAGGTCGGCGTGCCCGATGTTGACAGTATCGAAGGACTGCCGCCCGCCGTCGCTTTGCAACAGCAGCGTGGTACGCCAAGTGCGCGTTCCTCGGTGGGCAGTGTCACCACCCTGTCGAGCCTGATCCGCATGTTGTATTCGCGCGCCGGCAGCTACCCGGCGGGGCAGGCGATGCTGTATGCCGAGGACTTTTCGCCGAACCTGCCCCAGGGTGCTTGCCCGCAGTGCCATGGCCTGGGCCGCGTGTATGAAGTGACCGAGGCGCTGATGGTGCCCGATCCGTCCCTGACCATCCGCCAGCGCGCGGTGGCGTCCTGGCCCTTGGCCTGGCAGGGCCAGAACCTGCGCGACATCCTCGTGACCCTGGGCTATGACGTGGATGTTCCGTGGCGCGACTTGCCGAAAAAGCAACGCGACTGGATCCTGTTCACCGAAGAAACTCCAACCGTGCCGGTGTATGCCGGTTTCACCCCCGAGCAGACCCGCGAAGCGCTGAAACGCAAACTGGAGCCGAGCTACCAAGGCACCTTCAGCGGCGCCCGGCGCTATATCCTGCACACCTTCACCCACACGCAAAGCGCGCTGATGAAAAAGCGTGTCTCGCAGTTCATGCAGGGCAGCGCCTGCCCGTTGTGCGAGGGCAAGCGGCTGACCAAGGCGGCGCTGTCGGTGAAGTTTGCCGGGGTGGACATTGGTGAGTTGTCGCAACTGTCATTGACGCAACTGGCCGCGTTGTTGCGGCCGGTGGCGGCGGGGCAGGACAAGATGAAGCTGTCGGTGGAAAAACGCCTCGCGGCCCAGCGCATCGCCGAGGACCTGCTGGAGCGGGTCAGTACCCTGATCGAATTGGGGTTGGGCTATCTGTCCCTGGAGCGCAGCACGCCGACCCTGTCGTCCGGAGAATTGCAGCGCCTGCGGTTGGCCACGCAATTGGGCTCGCAGTTGTTCGGGGTGATCTATGTGCTGGATGAACCCTCGGCAGGCCTGCACCCGGCGGATGGCGAAGCCTTGTTCACCGCGCTCGAACGCCTGAAAGCGGCGGGCAATTCGTTGTTTGTGGTCGAACATGACCTGGAAACCATGCGCCGCGCCGACTGGCTGATCGATGTGGGCCCGGCCGCTGGCGAACACGGTGGGCAAGTGCTGTACAGCGGGCCGCCTGCCGGTCTCGCGGACGTCGAGGCGTCGCAGACCCGGGCCTATCTGTTTGCCGACAAGCGCCCTGTGCACCAGACGCGGCGTGAACCCACCGGCTGGCTGAGCCTGGAAGGGGTTACGCGCAATAACCTCAAGGACCTGAGTGTGGATTTCCCATTGGGCTGCTTTACGGCGGTCACCGGTATTTCCGGCTCGGGCAAGTCCAGCCTGGTCAGCCAGGCGCTGCTGGAACTGGTCGGCAGCGGTCTCGGCAGCCGGGTGGACAGCGACGAAGAACCGAGCCTGGAAGATGACGCCCCGCAAACCAGCGGCGGACGCATCGGTGCCGGCTTGGAGCACATCCGCCGCCTGGTGCAGGTGGACCAGAAACCCATCGGCCGCACCCCACGTTCCAACCTGGCGACCTACACCGGTTTGTTCGACAACGTACGCAAGTTGTTCGCCGCCACGCCGGCGGCGAAGAAGCGCGATTACGACGCCGGGCAGTTCTCCTTCAACGTCGCCAAGGGTCGTTGTCCGAACTGCGAAGGTGAGGGCTTTGTCAGCGTCGAATTGCTGTTCATGCCCAGCGTCTACGCGCCGTGCCCGACCTGCCACGGCGCGCGCTACAACCCCGAAACCCTGGCCGTCAAATGGCAAGGCTTGAGCATCGCCCAGGTGCTGGGGCTGACGGTGGAGCAGGCGGTGGAGGTGTTTGCCGAACAACCTGGGGTACTGCGTTCGCTGCAAGTACTGCGGGATATCGGCCTGGGTTATCTGCGCCTTGGGCAGCCGGCGACGGAACTGTCCGGCGGCGAAGCACAGCGGATCAAACTGGCCACCGAGCTGCAACGCAACGCCCGAGGCGCGACGTTATATGTGTTGGACGAACCCACCACCGGGTTGCACCCACGGGATGTCGACCGCTTGCTCAGCCAGCTCAATCACCTGGTGGACGCGGGGCATACGGTGGTCGTGGTGGAACATGAAATGCGCGTGGTGGCCCAGAGTGACTGGGTGATCGACATCGGACCGGGGGCCGGGGATCTGGGCGGCAAGGTGGTTGCCAGTGGGACGCCGCAGAAGGTGGCCAAAAGCAAGACCAGCCGCACCGCGCCATTCCTTGCTCGAGAGCTCATCTAATAAGCGACGTGGTCCAAATGTGGGAGGGGTGGTGCGACGATTCGACTTGCCCCCGATGAGCATAAGTATCTACACAACTTCAATAGGATAACGCGTAGCAGCTGTCGAGCCTTGGCGAGGCTGCGTTGGGCATACCGCCGATATCACTGACCATCCACGTTCTCGCGGCGATTCATCGTGATGCTGGGTGTTTATGAGGGCCTCACGCAGCCTCGCCAGGGCTCGACAGCTGCTACGCGCCATCTCACGCTCCCGTAGCAGC
>NZ_JBFMHW010000024.1:0-102028 GCF_040754745.1 Pseudomonas sp. SB113 | reverse complement strand
CCCGCCCACCCCCACCTAAACTCTCCCCATGTTATTTCAACGGACAGAGGGTTCACCATCATGGGCAAACGTCATCCCAATCTCCCCGCCTGGCAATGGCGTAACTACCCGCAAAACCATCAGCACCCGACCAACCTGGCGTTGCACCTGATTGCCGTGCCGCTGTTTATCATCGGGTTTCTGTTGATTGTGTCCGGAGTGTTCAGCCTGAGCCTGGCCAGTTTCGCCATTGGCGTAGTCGGCATCCTCGCCGGCCTGGCGTTGCAGCGTCATGGCCATAGCCTGGAAGCCGAGGCCAGTGAGCCGTTCAGTGATCGTAAAGACGCAGTACAGCGCCTGGTGGTCGAGCAGTTCCTGACGTTCCCGCGCTTTGTGTTGAGCGGTGGCTGGTGGCGTGCCTGGCGGCTGCGCCACCGCCACTGAAGATCAGGCAAAGACCACCACAGTCTGGCGGCTGAGGGCGATCAATGCGCCGGTTGGGCTCCACAGCGCGGCGGCGGCGTGACCGTAGCCGTCGCGCGCATGTTCAATGCTGACGTGGTACTGGCACCAGTCCAGGGTCGTCAGATTCTGCAACGGCTGGATAAATTCGATGGTCCAGGTCAGGGTGCTGCCCGGTGCGGGCTTTTTCAGGTGCGGCAGCAGCGCAGGTGGCCAGGCGTCGACCAGGGCGAGGATGTGCGCTTCGGTCAGCGGTTCCTCCTTCACATCACCGCGCAAGCGAACCCAACCGCCCATCTCGCGGGATTTATTTCCGGTAAACGGCAAACCGCCAACGCTCCAGCGCATCGCCAAGTGGCGCATGAATTCAGGCGTGACGCCTTTGATATAGGGCAGTTCCTGGCATTCATCCCAGTGCTTGAACGTCGGCGGCGGTTCGCTCGCCACATCGATTTCCGACTCTCGGGATGCGCCAAAACTTGCCTGGACCAGCGTCGCCACTTCGCCGTTCTGCACGACGCGACCGAGCAACTGGCTGACCGCCTTGCCTTCACGCAACACTTCGACTTGATAACTGGCGGGTACATCGGGCGCGACCGGGCCAACGAAGGTGATCGCCAGCGAACGCAATGGGCGGTCCATCGGCACCTCGGCGCGCAAGGCTTCGTATTGCAACGCAGCGACCAGGCCACCAAAGGACGCTCGGCCCTGAGCCCACTCGGCGGGAATGGTGATCTCCAGCGGGTTGCTACGGGCAGCGTCGAGTAAATCACTAAAGCGCATGGCGACCTCACATCAAAAAAAAAGATGTGTGATCTTAACCAGCGGGCGAGGAAGGTACAGCGCTTATTCCGGCCAAAAGCCGGACCGATTTAGAAACAATCCGCGCTGAGTTTGTCCAGCACGCGATCCGCCTGCCCTTCGGCGTTGGCCATGGTGCGATGCCATATCGCAACACAGGGCTGCAGATCGGCTTGATGTTCGGCCTGGGCCAACCATTGCCAGCAGTCATGCCAATCACCCAATGCCGCTTGGGCCTTTTTCAGGCGCGACATGGCCTTGGCGGGCAACTTATCCAGTTGCGGGTAAGCCTCGGCGGCGTAGCGCACACGCTTGATCAGCAAGCGCAAACGGTGGCGATCGTGGCTGGGATCCTTCAACGCCTGATCAAGTTTTTGCCATTGCTTGGCCAGGCGTTTCTCGATGCGCGTTCGCAAGCCATGGAGCAATTTCTGGTGTTCAGAGGCACGGATAAAACGCGGGAATGCGTCAAGAATCAGCAGCAAATGCACGACTTCCGGGCTTTGCGCCACCTGGCGATAGGCTTCGGGTTGCAGGCGCAGGCGCCGGTCAGCGGCCTCGTGATAACCATGCTGATGCAAATACGCCGCCAGCACCTCTCGGTCACGCAGCGGCGTCGTTAACTGGCCGACCGTGCTGGCGGCCAATTCGAGCTGTTCGACACCTGGCAGTCCGCGCAACGGGCGCAACAGGCTGCGCAGACGGCGCACAGTGGTGCGCAGGTCATGCAGGGCTTCATCGTCGGTGACGGCGGCAAGGCGAGCCTGGCAGCTCAGTAACCCTACTTCCAGGCCAATGACCTGAGCGACTAACTGATCGACCAAAGCTGACATTCCGCCCTCACTTTTCGATGAAAAATCCTACTCGACGCGAGGATCAACGCCCGGCGCGCGACTCACGAATATAGAACCGTGCCTTCTCGGCTTTGTTGGAGCAGCCTTCAAACGCTTCAAACTGCTGCTGGGTCTTGGCGCCCGTCAATAAAGACAAAGCCTTGGAGTAGCTGACGGTGCCGGCAAAGCCTTCGGCCTTGGCCAGGTCGAGCTCTTTCCAGGCGGCATCCAATTGCGAGCCACAGCTGTCGCGGTATGCGGTTTTCCCGGCGCAACCCGCCAGGGCCAACATGATCACAGGCACACACATCCAGGCTTTCATCGATGACACCTCAAAATAAAGAAAAACAGTCGTACGGTGTAGACGTTGCCTACAAGAAAAAGTGCCTGTCCTTAGCCTGAAATCGGTAGTACCTATTGCCAGAGCATACCCGAGCCTGGGCGCTATTCTTGAAAAATATTACCAGGCACAACGAAGATTGAAGCCGCCCCTAAAATAGGTGCATTGTGGGCACCCGTTTATGAAGGACATCGACCATGAAGAAACGTGTTGCCTTGGTGTTGGGATCCGGCGGGGCCCGGGGCTACGCGCATATCGGGGTGATTGAGGAAATCGAACGGCGCGGTTACGACATCGCCTGTATCGCCGGTTGCTCCATGGGTGCCGTGGTGGGTGGGATCTACGCCGCAGGCAAACTGGACGAGTATCGAAACTGGATTGAAAGCCTCGACTACCTCGACGTGCTGCGCCTGGTGGACGTGAGTTTCCGCCTTGGGGCGATTCGCGGCGAAAAGGTCTTCGGGCAAATCCGCAAGATCGTCGGCGAGATCAATATCGAAGAGCTGCGCATCCCCTACACCGCCGTCGCCACCGACCTGACCAACCAACAGGAAATCTGGTTCCAGGAAGGCTGCCTGCACCAGGCCATGCGCGCCTCGGCGGCGATTCCCAGCCTGTTCACCCCGGTGATGCAAGGCAACCGCATGCTGGTGGACGGCGGCCTGCTCAACCCGCTGCCCATCGTGCCGGTGGTGTCGAGCCACTGTGACCTGATCATCGCGGTCAACCTCAACGCCACCAACCAGAAACACTACCATTTGCCGGTGATCCAGCGCCCGCCGGCGTTCAAGAGCCGCTTCAACAGCCTGGCGAAATCACTGGGTTCGCACCTGCCGTTTCGCCGCAAGCAGGCCGAGCAGCTGATGAAACTTGAGCAGGAAGCCTTGCAGGCCCAGGCGGCCGAGATCAATCCGTGGCTGGAGTCGGCCGAACCCGAATCCCAGCAGCCCGCCGCCGCCCCGGAAAAGCCTGGGGCACCGAAGTCGGCCACCGGCTCATTCATCATCGATAACGTCGGCCCGGCGTCACTGCTGGACCTGATCAACCAGAGTTTCGAGGTGATGCAGACATCGCTGGCGCAGTACAAGATCGCGGGCTACCCGCCGGATGTGCTGATCAACGTGCCGAAGCGGGTGTGCCGGTTTTTCGAGTTCTATAAGGCGCCGGAGTTGATCGCGCTGGGCCGGGAAATTGCCAGCGACACACTGGATCGCTATGAGAGTGAGCAGCGCTGAGACAGCCTTGTCGCTAGAGCCCGCTCGCCACAGAGAGATAGAGAGTGAAGCTGACAGATCGCCTCAGGCATTCAACAACCGATACCCCACTCCAGCCTCGGTCACGATAAACCTAGGCTGGGTCGGATCATCCGCCAGCTTCTGGCGCAGATGCCCCACCACAATCCGCAGGTAGTGACTGTCTTCGGTGTGAGTCGGCCCCCAGATGTCCTTGAGCAGTTGCTGCTGGGTGATCACCCGTCCCGGATGCCGCGCCAGTTGTGCCAGCACTGCGTATTCCTTGCGGGTCAGCGCCACTTCGACGCCATCCAGCAGCACGCGGCGGTAGGCCAGGTCCACGGTCAACGAGCCAAACTGCAACGCCGCTTCCTGGGCTTCGCCCACCGGCGCCTGGCGCAACAAGGCACGCACGCGGGCCAGGAACTCCTGGATGCCGAAGGGCTTGGTGACATAATCATTGGCGCCACCGTCGAGGGCTTCGACCTTCTGCCCTTCGCTGGCCCGCACCGACAGCACCAGCACCGGCACCGTCGACCACTCACGAAACTCGCGCAATACCTGCTGGCCGTCCATGTCCGGCAGGCCCAGGTCGAGCACCAGCAAGTCGGGCTTGCTCAACGCCGCCTGGGCCAGGCCTTCGTTGCCGGTACCGGCCTCGATCACTTTGTAGCCCTGGGAAGCCAGGCTGATGCGCAGGAATTTGCGGATTTGCGGTTCGTCATCAATGACTAAAATCGTCGCGGTCTGGCTCATGGCGTCCAATCAACATCCGTAGAGAAAACAGGGTAGCTCACGCCTCGCCTTCCAGGCCAGGCTGTGTCGGCAATGGCAGGAACAAGGTGATACAGGTACCGCGCCCATCAATGCCATCGGTCACGCTGATATGCCCACCGTGGGCGCCGACCATGCCCTGGCAGATCGCCAAGCCCAGGCCGGTGCCCTGCCCGCCTCGATCACCGCGTGCGGCGGTGTAGAACATATCGAAGATCTTCGCCCGCTCATCCTCAGGAATACCCGGCCCCTCATCCGCCACAGCGAAAAACAATTGGTTATTTGACACGCCGGCACTGAGTTGCAATCGACCTTGGGGCGGTGAAAAGCGCGCGGCGTTTTCCAATACATTGACCAGTGCCTGTTCGATCAACGCGGCATGTACATAGAGCAACGGCAACTCCGTCGGCACATCGGTGCTCACCTGCAGCGGCGCCAGCACCGCGCGCAAACGCCCGAGCGCACTGCCGACAATATCGCCAGGCGACACCCAGTCCCGCGCCAGCTTCAACGCGCCATGGCCCAGTCGCGTCATGTCCAGCAGGTTCTGGATATAGCGATCCAGGCGTTCGGCTTCATCGCGGGTGCCTTCGAGCAACTCGCGGCGATCCTCCAAGGGGATGGCTTCGCCGAGCGCCAGCAGGCTGTCGATACTGCCGCGCATGGAGGTCAACGGTGTGCGCAAATCGTGGGACACCGACGCAAGCAAGGCGCTGCGCAGTTGTTCGGTTTCGCCATGCAAACGTGCGGATTCCAGCTCCTGGGCCAGCTGCGCGCGCGCCAGGGCCTGGGCCAGAGGCTGGCTCAAGGCGGTCAGCAGGCGACGCCGTTGGCCGCTCAATTCCAGGCCGGGTTTGGCACTGACGCCGAGCAACCCCAGCGGGCCTTCTTCACCCGACAACGGCCACCACCACCAGCGCCCAAACGGCAAGGTGCCGGTGCCCATGCCTGCCGGCTGGTCATGCTGCCAGGCCCAATCGGCCGCAGCTCGCTCGGCTTCGGTGAAGGTCAGCGGGCCGCCGGTCTCGACCTTCCAGCCGCCCTGGCCGTCGCGATTGACCAGGCACAGATCCAGGTCGCTCCAGCCTTCCAAGTGGTGGGCGGCGGCACTGATCACCGCCTGGCGGTCGGTGGCGGCGGTGAGTTTTCGCGACAGGTCGAGCAGCTCGCTGGTTTCTTCCTGGGTGTCGCGCAACGCCTGCAACTGGCGCCGCTGGCGCGCGGCAAGGTTGCCGGTCAGTGCCGCCATCAGCAGGAAGAACAACAGGGTCAGCACGTCTTCTTCACGCTGGATGGCAAAGGAAAATTTCGGCGGAATGAACAGAAAGTCATACGTCAGGAACGACAACGCCGCACACACCAGGGACGGACCCAAGCTGCTGCGCACCGCCACCAGCAACACGGCGGCGAGAAACACCAGCGAGATATTCGGCAGCGGCAATACGCTGGACACGGCCCAGGCTACGCCGGCGGCGATGATGGTCGCCACCACGGCCAAGGCGTAATCGAACCACACCAACCCACGCACATCCGGCAAGCGTGGTGCCGTGGGAACGTCGTCACTGTCGAGGACATTGATTTCCAAGCCACGCGCATTACGCAACAAACGCGCCGCCAAGCCGCCACCGAACAAGCGACGCCGCCAGCCCATTCGCGACTGCCCTACCAACAGCAGGCTGGCGCGGCGTTCGGCGGCGTGCTGGATTAACGTCTTGGCCACCTCCCCCGCCCGCAGCAGCACCACTTCCCCACCCAGACGCTCGGCCAGTTGCTGGGCATTTTGCAGGCGCAGGCGTGCTTGCTCATCCCGCGCGCCGCCGTTATCGATATGCACCAGGCTCCACGGCAAGTGCCGGCGCTGGGCGACGCGACTGGCATGGCGCACCAGGCGCTCGGCTTGCGCGTCGCCACCCACGCCCACCAACAATCGACCGCGCACCGCCGGAGCCGCCTGGCCGAGCTGGCGATAGCCCTGGGCCAAATCGTCGTCAACATGGGCGGCGGCGGTCTGCATCGCCAGCTCGCGCAGGGCCATCAGGTTGGTCTGGGTAAAGAATGCATCGATGGCTGCGCGGGCCTGCTCCGGCACATACACCTTACCGTCGCGCAGACGTTCCAGCAGTTCACGGGACGGCAGGTCGATCAGCAGCAGTTCGTCGGCTTCTTGCAGCACCCAATCCGGCAGGGTTTCGCGGACCTGCACCCCGGTGATGCCGCGGACCTGGTCATTCAGACTTTCCAGGTGCTGGACGTTGACCGTGGTAAACACGTTGATGCCGGCGGCGAGCAGTTCCTGGATGTCTTGCCAGCGCTTTTCATGGCGGCTGCCGGGAGCGTTGCTGTGGGCCAGCTCATCCACCAGCACCAGCTTGGGCTTGGCGGCGAGCAGGCCGTCGAGGTCCATCTCTTCGAGCATCACGCCACGGTATTCGCTGCGCAGCAACGGTTGTTGCGGCAGGCCACTGAGCAAGGCCTCGGTCTCGGCGCGGCCATGGGTTTCGACCACCCCGGCGATCAGTTTGACGCCCTGGCGCAGTTGGGTGTGGGCAGCCTGGAGCATGGCGTAGGTCTTGCCCACACCCGGCGCGGCGCCGAGGAAAACTTTGAGCCGGCCACGGCCGTCCCGGGGTAGATCGGCTAACAGGGCATCGGCGCGGCCGGAGTCGCTCATGCTGGGGTTTCCTTCAATTGTTCAGACCCAGAGAAAATCCAATGTGGGAGGGGGCTTGCCCCCGATAGCGGTGGTTCAGTCGATACCTGTGTTGACTGACACTCTGCTATCGGGGGCAAGCCCCCTCCCACAGGGTTCAGAGTTTTTCCAGGGCCATGTTCAGCGCCAGCACATTCACCACAGGCGGCCCCACCAGCGGGCTTTCGATATGTTCATCCATCAACCGTTGCAGGGTCGACACCGGCACATTTCGCGCAGCAGCCACCCGTGCCAGTTGATAGGCAATCGCCTGGGGTGGCAAGTGTGGATCAAGACCGCTGCCGGAGGTAGTCAACGACGCCAAAGGCACCGGCCCCTGGCTGGGCACCAACTGCTTGTTCGCATCATCAAACACGCGGGTGGCCAAGGCCGGGTTGCTTGGAGCAAGGTTACTGGCGCTGCTGGAAACCGTCGCAAAGGCACCCGCCGAAGGGCGCGGATGGAACCAGCTGTCACCGGTAAAATCCTGGGCGATCAGACTGGAGCCACGCACCTTGCCGCTGGCATCGCGCACCAGGCTGCCGTTGGCCTGATCCGGGAAGGCGACTTGGGCGACACCGGTTACCACCAGTGGGTAGGCGACGCCGGTGATCAGGGTCATGAGCACCAGCAGGCTCAAGGCCGGGCGGATTATGTTGGACATTTCAAACTCCTCAATTCGGTCATTGCAACCTGTGGGCACGGGGATGGTGCCCACAGGCATCGGGTCAAACCAGGTGCAGCGCCGTCAGCAGCATGTCGATCGCCTTGATGCCCGCGAACGGCACCAGCAGCCCGCCCAGGCCATAGATCAGCAGGTTGCGCCGCAGCAACGCCGCCGCACTCGCGGCCTGTACGCGTACACCACGTAGCGCCAGGGGGATCAGCACGACGATGATCAGCGCGTTGAACACAATGGCCGAGAGAATCGCGCTCTGCGGGCTCTGCAAATGCATCACGTTGAGCACGCCCAACTGCGGGTAGATCGAGGCGAACAGCGCCGGCAGGATCGCGAAGTACTTGGCCACGTCGTTGGCGATGGAAAAGGTGGTCAACGCGCCGCGAGTCACCAGCAACTCCTTGCCGATCTGCACCACGTCCAGCAGCTTGGTGGGGTCGCTGTCGAGGTCGACCATGTTGGCGGCCTCGCGGGCGGCCTGGGTGCCGTCGTTCATCGCCATGCCGACGTCCGCCTGAGCCAGTGCCGGGGCGTCGTTGGCACCGTCGCCGCACATCGCCACCAAGCGGCCGTCGTTTTGCTCATGACGGATGCGCGCGAGTTTTTTCTCCGGGGTCGCTTCGGCCAGCACGTCATCCACACCGGCTTCGGCAGCAATCGCAGCGGCCGTCAGCGGGTTGTCACCGGTGACCATCACGGTGCGAATGCCCAGTTTGCGCAACTCGGCGAAACGTTCGCGGATACCGGGCTTGACCACGTCCTTCAAGTGGATTGCACCGAGTAATTTGCCGTCGGCACACACCAGTAATGGCGTGCCGCCGCTCTGGGCGATCTTGTCGATTTCCCGTGACAATGCCGGTTGCAGATCGCCGCGTGGCTGGCCGATAAACGCCAGCAGCGAATCCACGGCGCCTTTGCGGAACACGCGGCCCTGGTAGTCGACACCGGACAAACGGGTTTCGGCACTGAACGGTACGGCGGTCAGCTCATCCAGGGATGGCTCGGCCTGCGGGTGCAGAGCCCGCAGGTATTCGACGATGGATTTGCCTTCTGCCGTGTCGTCCGCCAGGGACGCCAGCAGCGCGCCTTCGGCCAAGTCCTTGCCGCTGACACCCGGTGCCGCCACTACCGCCGAGCAGCGACGGTTACCAAAGGTGATGGTGCCGGTTTTGTCCAGCAGCAACACGTGCACGTCACCGGCCGCTTCCACGGCACGGCCGGACTTGGCGATCACATTGAGGCGCACCAGGCGGTCCATGCCGGCAATACCGATGGCCGACAACAAGCCGCCGATGGTGGTAGGAATCAGCGTCACCAGCAGTGCGACCAAAAACACCAGCGGCAAGCTGCCATTGGCGAAGTGGGCGAATGGTTGCAAGGTCACGACCACCAGCAGGAAGATCAGGGTCAGGCCGATCAGCAGAATATCCAGCGCGACTTCGTTGGGGGTTTTCTGACGCTTGGCGCCTTCGACCAGGGCAATCATGCGGTCCAGGGTGGACTCGCCGGGGTTGGCGGTGATGCGGATCATCAGCCAGTCCGACACCAGCCGCGTGTTGCCGGTGACGGCCGAGCGGTCGCCGCCGGACTCGCGGATCACCGGTGCGGATTCACCGGTGATCGCCGCTTCGTTGACCGCTGCGATGCCTTCGATGACCTCGCCGTCACCAGGGATCATTTCCCCGGCGGCGACACGTACCACATCACCTTTGCGCAGACTGGTGGCCGGCACGACCTTGAAGCTGCCATCGGCTTCCTTACGGCGCGCGCTCAGGCCTTCGCTGCCGGCCTTGAGGCTATCGGCGCGGGCCTTACCGCGCCCTTCGGCCAAGGCTTCGGCAAAGTTGGCGAACAGTACGGTGAACCACAGCCACATGGCGATTTGCACAGCCACATACGTCGGCACGGCGGTGTCGGGCACAAAACACAACACGGTGGTGAGGATGGCGGTCAGCTCGACCACCAGCATCACCGGCGAACGTTGCAGCTGGCGCGGGTCCAGCTTGACGAACGCCTGGACCAGCGCCGGGCGCCACAAGGCGGAGATGGCGGTTTTGGCGGGTTCCTGGGTTTTGACCGGGGCCGCGTTTTTTGCAGGCATATTCATTTTCATATCCCCTTTTTAGAAACCCATGCTCAAGTGTTCAGCGATAGGCCCCAGCGCCAGCGTCGGCAGGAAAGTCAGGCCGCCCACCAGCAAAATGGTCACGGTCAACAGGGTCACGAACAGCGGACCATGGGTCGGGAAGCTGTTCTGACCAATCGGTGCGGTCTTCTTCATCGCCAGGCTGCCGGCCAGGGCCAGTATCGGGAGGATGTAGCCGAAACGGCCGATCAACATGCCCAGGCCGAGCATCAGGTTATGGAACGGTGTGTTGGCACTGAGGCCCGCAAACGCCGAGCCGTTGTTGGCACCCGCCGAGGTGTAGGCATAGAGCAACTGGCTAAACCCGTGGGGGCCTGGGTTGCTGATGGCGCTGGCCGGCCCCGGCAGGCTGGCGGCGATGGCGCTGAGAACAAGCACGCCGACAGGCATCACCAACAGGGTCACGACCAGCAATTGCACTTCCTTGGCCTGTAGCTTCTTGCCCAAGTACTCCGGAGTGCGGCCGATCATCAGGCCGGCAAGGAACACCGCGATCAACACGTTGAGCAACATGCCGTACATACCGGCGCCGACACCGCCGAAGATCACTTCGCCCACCATCATGTTGACCAGCGCCACCATGCCACTAAGAGGGCTGAGGCTGTCTTGCATGCCGTTGACCGAACCGTTGGACGCCGCCGTAGTCGTGACCGACCACAACACCGTGCCGGTGGTACCGAAGCGCGCCTCCTTACCTTCCAGCGGTGCAGTTTGCTCCACGGCGGGGTTGTTCAGGGTCGGGTTGGGCTGGTATTCGGACCACAGCGAAGTCGCGCCGCCGATCAGGAACAGCGCCAGCATGCACCCCAGGATGGCGCGGCTCTGACGCAGGTCTTTCACGTAGTGGCCAAAGGTGAATACCAATGCCGCCGGGATCAGGATGATCGATGCCACTTCAAACAGGTTGGCCCAGGCCGTCGGGTCTTCGAACGGATGCGCCGAGTTGACCCCGAAGAAGCCGCCGCCGTTGGTGCCCAACTGCTTGATCGCAATCTGGCTGGCCGCCGGGCCCAGGGGGATGACTTGGTCCACACCCTGCATCGTCACGGCATCGACGTAGTGCGCGAAGGTTTGTGGCACGCCCTGCCACACCAGGAACAACGCCAGCACCAGGCACAACGGCAACAGGCCGTAGAGGGTGGCGCGGGTCATGTCGACCCAGAAGTTACCCAGCGTCTTGGTGGATTTGCGACCGATCCCACGGCACAGCGCGACCAGGACGGCCAAGCCGGTAGCCGCACTGACGAAGTTCTGCACCGTCAGGCCGGCCATCTGGCTGAGGTAGCTCAGGGACGCCTCACCGCTGTAGGACTGCCAGTTGGTGTTGGTCATGAAGCTGACCGCCGTATTGAAGGCCAACGTCCATTCCTGCCCCGGCAATTTCTGCGGGTTCAGTGGGAGATAGTCCTGGAACAGCAGGATCGCGAACAACAGCAAAAAACCCGCGAGGTTGAACGCGAGCAAGGCCAGCATGTATTTCTGCCAGCTTTGCTCCTGCTCCTGATCCACCCCGGCGACGCGATAACACACGCGCTCGACCGGGCCCAGCACCGGGCTGAGCCAGGTACGCTGGCCTTCCATTACCTTGTAATAGAACCGCCCCAGGAACGGCGCCGGTACCAGTACCACGGCAAAGAAGGCAATGATCAGCCAATAGTCATAACTGTGCATGGCCAGCTCCTAGTTCCGATCCGCGCGTAACAGCGCAACCAGCAGATAAATGAACAGCGCCACGGCCAATAGCAGTGACACCCCGTCCAGAACGCTCATGGAAGTCTCTCCGTTTAGCGGCGAGTGCCGCGTGTGGGGCAATTGTCGGCAGGAGTGGCGTAAAGGAACGAGAGCGACGGGGTGGGCGGGGCGTAAAGATGGCGTAAAGAGTGGGTTTATGCGGGGTTTACACTGCGGGTTTCCAGCGTCTGGGCGGGCGCTATCGGGAGCAAGCCCCCTCCCACACTTGACCGAGTTGTCATGCCGAGCGCCAGTCAACCTGTGGGAGGGGGCTTGCTCCCGATAGCGTCGGCACCGTCACCGCCGCACCTATCTGGTGCAACGTCGGCAAATTTCAAACGCCAAACCGTCCCCCACACGACAGTTGCGCCGCTTTACGACAATGATTCTCAGGCTGGCATGGCCGCTGCAACACCTTGAATCATTCCAAACCGTTCAGGGAGCGCAGCACGATGAACACACAACTCAAACCCACCTTGGGCACCCTGCATTTATGGGGCATTGCCGTCGGGCTGGTGATTTCCGGGGAATACTTCGGCTGGAGCTACGGCTGGGGCGTGGCCGGGACCTTGGGCTTCCTGGTGACCTCGTTGATGGTCGCCGCGATGTACACCTGCTTTATCTTCAGTTTCACCGAGCTGACTACCGCCATTCCTCACGCAGGCGGGCCGTTTGCGTACAGTCGTCGCGCCTTTGGTGAGAAAGGCGGCTTGATCGCGGGCCTCGCCACACTGATTGAGTTTGTCTTCGCTCCGCCTGCCATCGCCTTGGCTATCGGCGCCTATCTGAATGTGCAGTTCCCGGCCCTGGACCCCAAACACGCGGCCGTCGGTGCCTACATCGTCTTCATGGGCCTGAACATTCTTGGCGTGAAACTCGCTGCAACCTTCGAATTGGTGGTGTGCGTGCTCGCCGTCGCTGAATTGCTGGTGTTCATGGGGGTGGTCGCGCCCGCGTTCAGCTTCAGCAACTTTGCCTTGAATGGCTGGGCCGGTTCCGACACCTTCGGCGCCCCGGCGATTGCCGGGATGTTCGCGGCGATTCCGTTTGCCATCTGGTTCTTCCTGGCCATCGAAGGCGCGGCCATGGCGGCCGAAGAAGCGAAAGATCCGAAACGCACCATTCCAAAGGCCTACATCAGCGGCATCCTGACCCTGGTGATCCTGGCCATGGGCGTGATGTTCTTCGCCGGTGGCGTCGGCGACTGGCGCACCCTGTCGAACATCAACGATCCGCTGCCGCAGGCGATGAAAACCGTGGTGGGCGACAGCTCCGGCTGGCTGCACATGCTGGTGTGGATCGGCCTGTTCGGCCTGGTGGCGAGCTTCCACGGCATTATCCTGGGCTACTCGCGCCAGTTCTTCGCCCTGGCCCGCGCCGGTTACCTCCCATCTTTCCTCGCCAAATTGTCGCGCTTTCAGACACCACACCGGGCAATCATCGCTGGCGGCGTGGTCGGCATCGCCGCCATTTACAGCGACGGCCTGATCAACCTCGGTGGGATGACCCTGACCGCGGCGATGATCACCATGGCAGTGTTCGGCGCCATCGTGATGTACATCATGAGCATGCTCAGCCTGTTCAAACTGCGTAAGACCGAACCGCTGCTGGAACGTACCTTCCGCGCGCCGGGATACCCGATCGTGCCCGGCATTGCGTTGGTGCTGGCTGTGGTGTGCCTGGTGGCCATGGCGTGGTTCAACACGCTGATCGGGCTGATCTTCCTCGGCTTTATGGCTGTAGGTTTCATCTACTTCCAGATGACCGCGCAGGACCGTGCCGATGCACCGGCAGATGCAATGTTGACCGGGCTCTAAGGTTTTGAGGCGGAACAGGCCTACACTGAACTACTCAGAAAGCCTGTAACTCAAAGCAGTTATTACCGTGGGAAAAACCTCCCACGGCAATCTGCCTCAAGGAGAGCGTTATGCCGTGGTATGCGTGGTTGATTATGGTAGTTGCGATCGGGTCGATCGTTGGTGGACTGATGATGCTGCGTGACAGCGCCAACAAGGTGGAACTCACCGACGAACAACGCAAGCGCGTGGCCGAGCGCAACGCCCAGGCGGACTCCAAGGACGCGCAGGACCGCTAGGACCGTTTACTCCCAATCCGCCTTGGCAATCTGCAAACCGTGCTGCCCCTTATAGGCAGCACGCTCCGGCTGGCTCCAGCCGTTCAGCAACTCATCTTCCAACCGGTAAACCTCCACTCCCAGCGGACGGCACACCGTCAGCGGGTCCTGCGCATCCGGCCCCCACATCGGCAGCGACAAATCCCCGCCCGGGCACGTCGACAGCGCGCAGAGCAAATCAATCTCGGCAAAGAACTCCAGGTAATCGCCCTTCTGCGCCGGGCAGGCTTTCATGAAGTACATGTCGTCATGATTGAGGCCGGTGCACTGGAAAATATTCAACACGTCATGCACGTCGAATTCCGTCAGACCGTGGGGTAAAACCGCGCGGGTCAGGTTCGAGTGGCAATGGTGGTGGAAGTCCTCGCCCGTGAGCATGCGGTTCACATAAGGATCGCAGCGCGTGCCGAGCAGATCGTGCAGGCGGCCACCGTGCTCATCAATGCCGTAACTGGCCAGGCTGTCATCGGTGATGGTCACAAGGGGACGCAGAAACGGCAGGTTCGACCACAGCCGATCATGGGTGCTCACATGAGCGCCCTGCAGTTGGCGCGTGCGCGCCGCCCACAGGCGTTCACGGGGATCGTTGGCGTTCCACACGTTAAAGTCCCCCACCTGCGGGCCCACCGGCGTGGTGACACGAAACACATGCCCGGCGGGCACCTTCCACGCCCTGCCCGTACGAATCGGCACTTCAAACTGCTCGATCAGCGTGCGTTGATCCGCGTTGTTGCGAATCCGTTCATAGAACGCTGTATCGACCTGCAGCGCCGAGCCTTTGCTGACCTGATAAGCGGCCGGATAGTCTTTGTACATGATGCAGATCCTCGATCAGGGATGATTAAACAGGGCCAACGACAGGCGTTCCGAATCATCCAGGTACAGGCTCATCGCCTCCCCTGCCGCCGGTTTGTCCTGCTTGACCAGCAATTGATAAAGCTCACGATCACGCTCCAACCAGGGCGACTGGAACCGTTGTTCATCGGGCGCGGCACAGAACACCAGACGCAGTTGGGCGATGACCTGGGCGAAAAACTCATCGAACAAAGGGCTGCGCATCAACCCGACAATGTGCTGATGAAACAGCAAACTGTGGGTGGCCACGGCGCGCCAATCCTCGCGCTCACGGGCCAGGGTGGTGGCGTCGATAGCGTTTTGCATGCGTTCGGATTGATCGTGCGTCAAGGCGCTGCTTTGGGCGATGGCCTGCAGCTCCAGAGTGCGGCGGACTACAAACAGGTCGCAGACTTCCTCCCGCTCCAACCGCCGGACCATAACGCCCTTGTTGCGCACATAACGGGTCAACCCCTCCTGCCCCAGACGGTGCAACGCTTCGCGAATCGTATTACGCGACGCACTGTAGGCCCTGACCAGATCCACCTCGACCAATGCCATGCCCGGCAATAACCGCCCGCCAATAATGTCGGCACGCAGTTCCAGGGCAATCTGATCGGCTAAAGACAAACTGAGCGTCATGACCACCTCACGATTGTTGAACAATCTTCCGTCTAGACGTAATCACATTTCATGCCAACGCCCTAAACGCCGACGAAAGTGTAAAAAAGCTCAAGTTGGTTAAAATGCCAGCCTGCAACCGAGGCTGCCCTATGCGTTATTCACAAAACCACAAAGCCCAGACCCACCAACGCATCATCAAGGAAGCGTCTGCACGCTTTCGCCGCGACGGCATCGACGCCACCGGCCTGCAGCCACTGATGAAAGCGCTGAACCTGACCCACGGCGGCTTTTACGCGCATTTCAAATCCAAGGGCGAATTGGTCGAGACTGCCCTACAGGCGGCGGCTGCGGACCTGGATGCCCATTGCGACATGCTGTTCAGCCAGGAGCAGCCGCTGGGCGCGTTTATCGACAGTTACCTGTCGGAATGGCACCTGACCTCCCCGGACCAGGGCTGCCCGCTGCCAACGATGTGTTCAGAACTGGGGCTGAGAGGCCAACCCAGTGCGACAACGGACCAGGTGCTCGACGCAAGGCTCAAGCAAATAGAAACGGCATTGGGAGAGGGGCGTTGCGATGCAGACAGCCTGGTGATGATGTCGACACTGGTGGGCGCATTAGTACTGGCCAGGAGTGTTGAAGACCCTCAATCGGCGAGACGGATCATGGACGTCGTGCGCAAAAGCCTGAAAACGCAAAACCCGGAGGATAAAAAGGCCGATCAATGACCGGCCTCTCGGGGGGATCAGTTGATGGCCAGCCTATCGCGATTCTTCTCCAGCAACGCCTTGCCGATACCCTTCACTTCCAACAACTCATCCACCGCCGTGAACGGACCATTGCTTTCGCGATAAGCGACGATCGCCTTGGCTTTAGCGGCACCGATACCGAACAAGTCACGACGCAGCGTTTCGGCGTCGGCGGCATTCAGGTTGACCTTGGCGGATTGCTCGGCCTGGGTCATCTGGGCGGTGATAGGGGTTGGGGCTTCAGGTTTGATGGAGGGAGCTGCGGTGGTGGTGACGGAGAGGGTGGTGAGGAAGGCGAAGATTAGGGAGGTGAGGTAGGTGTTTTGCATTGTGACGCTCCATGACATTGATGAGGGAAAAGCAGCTTTTCCGAAGCTGCTTTTCTAAACTAGTCGATGACTGGAGGGAGTCAAAAATTGCTGAGTAACAGGGTGTGAAAACGGAGAGGGAGAGAGTGTCT
This sequence comes from Pseudomonas sp. SB113, assembly GCF_040754745.1. Taxonomy (NCBI): domain Bacteria; kingdom Pseudomonadati; phylum Pseudomonadota; class Gammaproteobacteria; order Pseudomonadales; family Pseudomonadaceae; genus Pseudomonas; species Pseudomonas sp. SB113. The sequence continues at coordinate 85,561 of NZ_JBFMHW010000024.1, read as the reverse complement.
GTAGTGGTCAACTAATCCCGGACACGACGTTAAGTTTTGCCTCGGCCCGCGCTGGAGCCAACCCATCGTTGAATTGATGAGGCCTAATCCAGTTGTAGCGATGCATCAAAAAATGGCTGATATCGCGCTGTGCTTCCTGCGCAGTTCGATAGCCCACGGTCGGTATCCATTCTGTTTTCAAGCTGCGAAATACGCGCTCCATCGGTGCGTTATCCCAGCAGTTTCCTCGTCGACTCATGCTCTGGCGCATGCGGTATCGCCACAACCGCTGGCGAAAGAGTCGGCTTGCATATTGCGATCCTTGGTCCGAGTGGAATAGCAGATCCGAAGGCCTGCCACGCTGCTCGTAGGCCATATCCAACGCTTTGATCACCAGCTCAGCGTCTGGCTTTTCCGACAGCGCCCAACCCACGATCCGACGCGTACAAAGATCCAAGACGACAGCCAGGTAATGCCACTTTCCTTGCGCCCAAATGTAGGTGATATCGCCGCACCAGACTTGATTGGGCGCTGGCACGTCGAACTCGCGGTTCAATGTGTTCGGGATATCCAGTCTTTCTACTGTTGCTCGTTTGTAGGCATGGGAGCCGGGTTGTTTGCTGACTAAATCAAGCTCGCGCATCAAGCTACGCACTTTGAATCGACCGAGTTGCTCACCGTCTTCACGCATCAGCGACAGAATGCTACGACTGCCCGCAGAGCTGCGACTTTGCGAGAACAGCTCACTGACGCGACTACGTAATCGAAGCCGTTCAACATCGGGCGTGCGGCGCCGCAGGCGCTGGGCGTAGTAACACGAGCGAGTGACGTCAAACACCTTGCACAGCCAATCAACCGGCTCATGGGCGCTCAACTGGTCAATCAGCGCGAACGCTCGTGATCTTCCGACATCAAGAGCGCGGTAGCCTTTTTTAGTATTGATTTCTCTCGCTCAAGCCGAGCAATCCGGGCTTCCAGCTCCTGAATTTTTTGCTGCTCCGACGTCAGTGCCTTGCTCTGCGGAGTGATGCCTTTATGTTCTTTCTGAATCTGGTCAACCCAGCGGCGCAATGCCGACTCACCAATGCCGAGTGAACGGCTGGCTTCGATGTAGCTGTAGTTTTGTTTGAGCACAAGGTCGGCAGCCTCACGCTTGAATTCAGGAGTAAAGGAGCGGCGTTGTTTGGTCATCTGACACCTCGATCTGGCGAGCATTCTCGCCTAAATGGGTGTCCGGTTTCATTAGACCACTACACACCCAACCGTATTGTGAGTGCACGACTTTTACCACCCTCAAAGCTGGCACTCGGTACTTCAAGCTCGAAGAGATCGATATGTAACACCCCGATTGTGTTGGAGTACCAACGCAAAAAGCCCTATAGCCTCGTAAATAAGGGCTAGGGCTTTTTGACATGTCGTGGTCATTCGTTCATTTGGCATTAAATGGCATTGGTTGGCGTCCGGTTTGCCCCATTTTTGCCCCACGGAATTTCATCGAACATCAACTCATACCTCCCACGCGCGAGCAGGTCAAAGCCTGCCCACCCTTGAAGACTAAGCAGTTGTTGCACTCAATCGCTCCAAAAAATCACTGACCTTTCTCTCTGCCACGCCCTGATTGCGTGTCAGCATTCTCAATGCTCGGCTCGATAAGACGAAGATAGATAGGCATAGAAATAACACCACATCGTTTACACGAAACTCTATCGCGCCGGCATCCTTTCTCTTATACCTGCAATGAAGCTCAGAGCCTTTGCCGAGACATGCTTATGATAATTCTCAGTAACCGACGCAATGATAAAAGCAATTATATTCGCGAGAACGAACGCTAGAAACAAACCAACCGCTCCTGAGGCCCCCATCTTATGCAACCAGTACAGCACAGTATAATGCGTCAAAAACAACGTAAAACTATAACCTGCCAATTTATTGAAACACCACGAAACTCTTGAATCAAAAGACACTTCACTGCCATTAAAATGAACAGCTATAAACAGCAAGCCAGATGAGAAAAGCAAACCGGCAAAAATATTATAAGCATCACACGTCAAAAAATAAATAATTATTGCAAACGACAGAGACGCCCAAGCAATATATCGGGAGTACTCATATTTCCTAATACGCTCAAAAACCAAAGATGCAACAGCCCCCGCCATCCAAATCAACTCTAGATGACCAGCTTCTCCTTTCGCATTGACCCTAAAAGTATAATAGCCACCAATCCCAATGCATATTGCCGAAAAAATCCAATTTTTTCGGAAAAACACAATTCCACCGAAAAGGATATATATCCACCACTCAAACATCAAACTCCATATCGGCCTCATTGTTCCGAACGGCATGGATGGGATAAGAAGTAAATTTTTGAAAAATGTGCTGAATGTTAAGTTAACCCCCAACTCAAAATCTGAAAATTGAAAAGAGAATAATAAATCCACCAAAAAAACAAAAATTAAACACGGAATAAGAGTTACATACACTCTCGACAACCTATCAACGTAATAACGCATATAGTCGCCGCCTTTATGCCTTATATTCGCCATTGCACTCCGACATATTAGAAACCCCGAAACAAAAAAGAACCCAACAACTGCAACTGACTGAATATAAGGGGCCTTGGATGGAAAAAAACCACCCCAATAGCCGAAAAAAAATCCAAACCCGTGACCTATAACTACTACTTGAGCCAATAAAAATCTCAAGCAGTCGAAATACGTAACACACCTAGAACTTAACGGACTCACAACCACCACCCTTCGAATGCAAGCAAGAGGTGCAGTCTATCAGCGGTTTTATTTTGAGCAACAGAAAAGAAAACTCATTGCTGTAAGGTAACCTTGAAGCCCGACGAGCTACGAGCACAACCTTTAATGCCCCCAGTGCCAGCAGCACTTATAAACTCGACCACAACGCCTTGCCCCTGAAACACAGCCCAACCTTCATGAGCCGCGTCGCCTAAACTTCAATCCCCCCGCTTTTATCTGAAAAACCTCCAGAGGTACACACATGAGCTTTACGCCTTTTGCTAGACCTCTATCAGCCCTTAATCGCTTACCGCTTTCATCCTTATTATCAACTTCAAACTTTGAGAAACTCCGCACTCGCCAAAAAATAGCCATTCTTTAAGTTTGATAAGCTTGGCTGTTGCCGCTGACCGAAAACTGACCCAGTGGGGATGCGGACAAAAAATTGGACTGGTTATGCCGCGAGGCCCAGTCTCTCACGATACTCAACGGGGCTGAGAGCGCCCAGGGAAATCTTGATTCGTTTCTCGTTGTACCAGCGAATGTACGAATCCAAGGCCTGAATGAACTGCTCGATGCTCGTTGACTGCCAGTTGCGAGGATAGAACAGCTCCGTTTTCAGTCGGCCGAAGAAACCTTCACAAGCCGCGTTGTCAGGTGAGCAGCCTTTGCGCGACATCGAACGAATCAGCTTCGCATCAGCGATGCGCGATAACCAGCCGGGCCAGCGGTAGTGAGCGCCACGATCGGAGTGAACAACAGGCCGTTTATCGTTGCTGACCACCGTTTCGACAGCGGCATCCAGCATCGTGTTCACAAGCTCGGCATCGGGACGCGTGCCGATCGACCAACTGATTACCTTCCCATCGAAGCAGTCGATCATGGGGGACAGGTACACCTTGTCGGCCGGGATCTGGAACTCCGAGATGTCGGTCAGCCATTTCTCATTCGGAGCTAGGGCCGTGAAGTCGCGGTTGAGGAGGTTTTCCGGCGCCGGACTGATCTCCCCGAGGTAGGAACCGTATCGACGCCGTTTCGGCTTGGCGACGACTAGGCACTCCTGCTTCATCAAGCGCTGCACCACCTTCTCTGAAAGGCGCACACGCTGCCTGCTCAACGAAGCTCGCATCCGACGGTAGCCATAGCAACGATGATTGCGCTCGAATATGTCCGCCATGGTACGACGCACTTCGGTGTACTTTTCCGCGACCTGCATTCGGGCTCGATGATAGAAATAGGAGCTTCGGGCCAAACCCAACGCGTCAAGCAGCTCTAGCAAGGAGTACCTCTGCCTTAGGGCATCAGCCAGCAATGTCTTCTCCCGATTGGTCAGGACTTGCCGGTTGATGCCCGTTTCTTTTTTATGAGTTCATTCGCCCTCATCAACAGGTCATGTTCAAGCTGCAAACGGCGAACATTGAGCTGGAGAGATTCGAGTTGCCGCTGCAACTCCTCTCGTTCCGGTGACGATGAGGTTTCAAGCTGACACTTCATGGATGGGGATGCCTCTGGGACGAGCAGCTGGTTTTTCCAGTTGTACAAGGTCGGCCTGCACACGCCCAGCTTTTGAGCCAGGGCTTTCGCACTTTCTTTTCGAGTGCACAGCGCGATGACCGCTGCCTGCTTCACTGCTGGCGGCCGGGCTAACCCGTCTGATCCACCGACAATACGCGTATGCAACTCGGGGTGCATTTCGTAAATCCAGGCACACAACGAATCCCGCGCGGGGTAGCCCAACACCTTGATGGTAGCGGCGATGTTGCGACCGTATTCGAGATAGTGCCCGACAGCCTTTTCCCTTTGGGCCAGTGAGTACTTCGACTTCGAGTTCTCGTAGCTACGCGGCAGGTCGAGGCATCGCTCATACTCTGCGTGCCAGCTCTTCAAAGAGTTCTTCGTCGGGAAGCCCAACTGACGAATAGTTGCCCCGATTCGCTTGCCCAGTTTGATGTAGAGCTTGAACGCTCGGATACGGTCTTCGTATGAATACATGAACTACCTCCAAGTAGTCCAAGATTTCCGCCGCATCCCCCAGGTATGACGCATCACATTCGTGAAGATCCGTGGCGATTCAAGTTTTCGCGGGGGATGCATAAAAAACCGGTCCTTGGTGGCCGGTTTTTTTAGGTTCTTCGCGGAATCCCGGGAAACACAGAAACAAGAACGCCGATTGATTGTAACCGATCTATCACCCACACATTCAAAGCCGCCCATTGAAGCCCGATGCTGCGCTCCCGATCTCTTTCTGGAGCCAGCACCTCATGATGCGTCCCGACGCCAAACTCGAAAAAGTTTACCTTTACCCCAAGTCCGTGGACTTCCGAAAATCCATCGACGGCCTGGCCGCCCTGGTCGAGCTGGATATCAAGGTGGCCGTCTTCAACCCGGTACTTTTCGTTTTTCTGAATCGCTCCCGCACCGGGTGAAAATCCTCTATTGGGAGCGCAACGGCTTCTGTCTTTGGCTCAAGCGCCTGGAATCCGAGCGTTTCAAAACCTCGCCCGACGTCACCGACGAAGCCATCGTATTGAGCGTCCAGGAACTGAACTGGTTGCTCGACGGTTTTGACCTTTGGCGCAACCGCCCTCATCAGGTTTTGACCCCACGCTACGTAGCCTGACCCGGTATAATCCGGGCCATGATTTCCCTGCCCGACGACCTTCCTGATGATCCTGTTTTGCTCAAGCAACTGCTGCTTGAGGCACTCAGTCGCCAGGAAGAAGTGGCCCAGGCTTATCAAACCCACATCGTCGACCTGAAAGAGCAGATCAAGTTGCTGCGCGACCGCTTGTTCGGGCGCAAGTCCAAACAGACTGTCGAGCCCAACACGCCGCAACTGGCGCTGTTCAACGAGCCCGAAAGCGAGCCGATGCCGCTCGTTGATGACCCTGACGAAGAAGCCGTTGCGCCGACGCCGCGCCGTGGCAAGCGCAAGCCGTTGTCGGCCGATCTGCCGCGTATCGAAATCATCCACGAACTGCCTGAACACGAACTGACCTGCGCCTGCGGTTGCCGCAAACACGCCATCGGCGAAGAAACCAGCGAACAACTGGACATCGTGCCGATGCAGATCCGTGTCATCAGGCACATCCGCAAGGTCTACGGTTGCCGGGGCTGTGAAACTGCACCGGTCACGGCTGACAAGCCTGCTCAGTTGATCGAAAAGAGTATGGCCAGTCCCAGCGTGCTGGCGATGCTGCTGACTACCAAATACGTGGACGGTTTGCCGCTTTACCGTTTCGAAAAAGTGCTGGGCCGCCATGGTATCGACATCCCGCGCCAGACCTTGGCCCGTTGGGGGTTATCCAGTGCGGCGAACACTTCCAGCCACTGCTGAATTTGATGCGCGACCGCTTGCTGGAAAGCCAGCTATCGCGGCTATGTGATGACCGATGATTACGCCGGCTATAACGCCCTGGCGTTGCAGCCGGGCGTGGAGCGACTGGCATGCATGGCGCATGCACGCCGCAAGTTCGTGGATGCGCAAAAAGTGCAGCCTAAGGGTAAAACCGGGAGGGCTGATATCGCGCTGACGATGATCAACAAACTGTACAGCATCGAACGCGAATCCAAAGACGCCAGCGACGAACAACGGTTTATCGCTCGTCAGGAAAAGAGTTTGCCGATCCTGGCCCAACTGAAAAGCTGGCTGGCTAAGACCCAATCCCAAGTGACGCCGCAAAGCGCATTAGGCAAGGCTGTGCACTATCTGGCGAATAATTGGAACCGACTGGAGCGCTATGTCGAAGCGGGTTATTTACCCGTCGACAACAACGCCGCTGAAAGAGCGATCAAGCCGTTTGTGATCGGACGCAAAGCTTGGTTGTTCAGTGATACCGTCAACGGCGCCGCCGCCAGCGCAAAGATTTACAGCTTGGTCGAGACCGCCAAGGTCAACGGCCAGGAGCCCTATACGTGGCTGCGCCACGTACTGGAGCGGTTGCCATATGCCTCGACGGTCGAAGACTACGAAGCCTTGCTGCCGTGGAACTGCTCACCGGAGAAGCCACGGTAAACCGTTGACCCACCTTGGGATAGGTGGGGTTTATGGATCGCTTACGTTGCATCAGGTCCAATAGTTCATCTACCAGCTTGACAAGAGTGCCGTCCGGCTCGCTTGCGGGGATCAACATTACGAAAAAATATAAGCCAACCTCTAGGTAATTAATCGACTGAACGATATGCCTTTATGCCTCATGGCTCGAGACGGCGCTGCTGGTAGATCCAATCGACAATTTCACCTTCAGGGGAGTAGCCGCTCACCGTCTCGCGTAGAAGTTGCCGTACACGCGTGTAATCATCTAGCTCAACAGCATCCAATATTTCGGCCAGCCTGTCTTTCAGTACGTCCCACGATAAGTGATCCTCGTTAGCGCTCATGATCATGGGGTGCCGCGTAGCGGCCACGTTGTCTCCAATCAGTAATTCTTCATAAAGCTTCTCGCCAGGTCGCAGACCCGAGAACTCAATTGCGATATCACCGTAAGGGTTTTTGTCTGAACGAATACTCAAGCCTGACAGATGGATCATTTTCTCCGCCAACTCAACAATTTTTACTGGTTCTCCCATGTCCAGCACGAACACATCACCGCCCCGTCCCATCGAGCCAGCCTGAATAACCAGTTGAGCGGCCTCTGGGATAGTCATGAAATAACGCGTTATTTTCGGATGCGTGACGGTAAGGGGACCACCCGATTTTATCTGCTTGTGGAATAGCGGAATTACGGACCCCGAAGAGCCCAGGACATTACCAAAGCGAACCATGGTAAAACGCGTCTTATTGACTCGCGACACATTAGACTTATCACCAAAAAGCACGGGGGCCAACTCGCGACTTAAGGCTTGCAACGTCAGCTCCGCCAAGCGCTTGGTGCTGCCCATTACATTAGTCGGACGTACTGCTTTGTCGGTAGAAATCAATACAAAGTTAGAGACACCGGCCTGAAGTGCCGCTTGAGCAGTATGTAGCGTGCCAATCGTATTATTCAATATACCTTCGGCAATGTTGTGTTCGACCATCGGGACATGCTTGTACGCGGCGGCGTGGTATACCGTATCTACTTTCCAATTCTTCATAACGCCCATTAGTTTGGGCTCATTACGGACAGAACCTAGAATCGGAAGCAACTTAATAGGCAAGGACTCACGGATGATTCGCCGCTCGAGCTCAGAGAGGATACTGTAAAGATTAAACTCACTATGCTCATACAACAGTAACGTGGTTGGACGCAGCGACATAATCTGCCGACAAAGCTCAGAGCCGATAGAGCCACCCGCCCCCGTCACCAATACGCTCTGCCCCTTGATACAATGCTCCAGAAGCTCCGCTTGCGCCGGAACAGGGTCGCGCCCCAATAGGTCAGCAACGTCGACCTCTTGAATATCGTCTACTTTAACTCGGCCGCTGGCCAAGTCCATAAAGCCGGGGACACTTCGTACATGCAGCGGAAAGCTCTCCAGAAACCCGAGAATTTCACGCCGGCGACTCCTGTTGGAAGAGGGAATCGCAAGTAAAATCTCTTGAGCTCCCGTGGCATCGATCATGCGTTGAATATGCCTTGGCTTGTAAACTTGGAGACCAGAGATCACACGCTCGGCGATGCTGCCATCGTCATCGATAAAAGCAACCGGCCGCATTAAACGGCCCATACGCAAAGCAGCCACCAATTGGTTACCCGCCGCTCCTGCACCGTAGATGGCTACCCGGGGCAAACTGTCTTCACGATTGGTGAAAGGAACGTGCTGTGAAGCGGAAAACCAGTCGCCTAGGAAATACTGGCGCATCGCTAATCTCAGCCCACCCACCATAATCAGGCTTAGCCACCAGTAGTTGAAGACGATGGAACGCGGAACGACATTCTGATGGTTGCTGTACCAGTAAACGACCACCCCGAGAATCAACGAAGAAAGGCTAACGGCCTTGATAATGGCAATAAGCGCGTCATTACCAAAGTAACGCATCACCGCGCGATACATTCCAAACCGGACAAAGAGAGGGATAGCAACGACGGGGGCAGCTATGAACAGCCATATGTGGTCCATGAACGGATTGACCATGTCATCGATGCCCAGTCGCACGATGAATGCGAGCCATAACGCGGCCCAGACGACAATCACATCCGTAGTAACCTGGATCAAGCGTTTTTTACGGCGTGGTAGTCCTAACAATAATGTTCGTAATGTGTCCATGGTCCCTTCGCCTATCACTAGCTGCTCCTACAGTTCATTACTTTCAGGCCATTCTACTTCTATCGTCAAACTCTGGCTTGCTATTAGTCAGCTTTCACCGTTGACCACAGTGACGTTACTTTCTAGGGCTCCAGCATGAAACTTGACGGCCAACACGACTAACGGTGCGTAGGCAACTGCTGTTGCCAATGCGCCGTCCACCCCCCACAAGACAACGCACAACGCGACGGGTAGCAACCAGAAGAAGTTAAGCGCTGCGACTGCCAGCGTTACCGGCATATGCCGCCTATAGCGCCTGGAAGCGAATTGGTAGGCATGGCTGCGATGAGCCTCGTAAACCTTATCCCCGCGCGCGCACCTGCGAGCCAGTGTGAACGTGGCGTCAACGATGAATACACCCAGCAGAATCAACCAGCACCACAAAAACTCCGGGGACGCCCAAGCTGCTTGAATTGACAAAACACCCAAGACAACTCCCAGAAATCCACTGCCTGCGTCTCCCATAAAGATTCGAGCAGGAGGAAAATTCCAGAAGAGAAACCCGGCGACGGCCATCGCCAGGCAAATCGGAAGCAGCATCAGGCTTTCGAAGCCACTTACCCAATAGATCAGACAGGCGCTCAAGCACGCGCAAATGGCCTCAACGCTGGCAATCCCATCGATACCATCCATGAAATTATAAAGATTCAACATCCAGACCAGATAAAAGGCAGCAAGGACAGCGCCCGCCCAGCCTAGATCGACAGTCATGCCAGCGACCGTTAAGGGGGGTAGCCCCTCCAACCAAAACAATGCCCAGGCAGAAGCGACGAAGTGCCCGAGCAGACGCCAACGTGCGGCAATGTGACCATGATCGTCCATGAAACCAATAATGGCTATCAGTGCTCCTGCTCCCCCTACGGCGATCAATGCACCCAAAGAAACAATGTGGCTCCACCCCAACAACGGCAATGTCAACAAGAACGCCAATACGATGGCGACACCACCTCCCCGTGGAGTGGGAATTGAATGAGAGCTTCGGGCATTTGGAATATCGATAATACTGCGCGCGAGCGCATAACGTCGTAGACCTGCAGTCAGCACAAAAGACACTAGAGCAACGACAACAATCAACCACCAAGAAGTCATCGCTTCTCATGCTCCATGAAATGTTTCGCAGTAGCGTCCAGCGCATTGTCCACCGCCACTGGTGGAGCCCACTGCAACAATGAACGGGTTTTGCCGATATCCACCGTCAAGGAGCCACACAGTCGCTGGGACAGTGATCGTTTGCCGAGCGTATTGGCCACTGTAGTTAGCACCCAGGCCGGCACCGGTAGAAGCCGCGCCGACGTGCCCAAGCTCATGGCCATACGGCGCAATAGCTGAGTAGTCGAGAGGTCTTCACCATCACTGACCAAAAATGTCTGGTTAGCCGCTTGAGGATGTGCAAGCGTTGTGATGATCAAGTCGACCAGATTATCCAGTGCCACCAGGCTACGACTGTTGTGTATAGAGCCAAATGGCAGCGGGATACCTTTGTCCAGCCAACGCATCATATTCAGAAAGTTAGCCTTCACCCCTGGACCATATATCAATACCGGACGAATGATCACCACTTCCATTGCAGCCTGGCTCGCCAACTCCCTCAAGCCCTGCTCCGCCTCCATCTTGGAAACACCGTAAGGGTCGCGTGGATCAGGGCGGCTATCCGCGGTGTAAGGCTTACCTAGCTGGGTGCCCTCACCATTAACCTTAATGGAACTGATGAAGATAAAGCGTCGAACACCTGCTTCGGCGGCTTGCCGGGCCAGATGCAGCGTGCCGTCTACGTTGACCTTGCGAAAAGCGGCCAACGGATCGGTTTCAGTATCATTCATCACATGCACACGAGAAGCGCAATGAATCACCGCATCGACGCCAGTGAGGTGCTGGCGCCACTCGGTTTGTTCAAACGACTCAAAGCCAACGGTATGCACACCGTCTTCACTCAGATCTGAACCACTGCGCACAGATGCCTTCACGGAAGCCCCGTCAAGCATCAAGCGCAGCATCACGGCATTGCCAACAAAACCGGTCGCGCCGGTCAAAAAAACAGATTGCGACATTACTTACGTCCTTTACGTAACGTTGCACCGCGAAACAGCTGTTCCAAGCGAGCCAACAACGTAGGCTTTGAATAGTGTTCCAAATAATATTCACGGCCGGCAGCGCCCATACGCTCCAGTTGCTTCGCGCTCATAGTCGCCAACTCGAGTGTTATTCGTGTAAGCGCCGCGGCATCACCCGACGGGCACGACAAACCGGACCCTGATTCGTTAATAACACGTGCCGCTTCACCATTGATCATGCCGAGAATGGGCTTACCGGAGGCTAGGTAGGCCTGCACCTTGCCTGGAATGGTTTTCTCGAAAACATCGTTCGTCTTCAAAGAAACCAACAGCGCATCCGCAGACGCAAACAAGGCAGGCATGTCCTCAAGCGGGTGGCGGCCCAACAGCAAGACATTGTCCAACTGATGGGATTTCACTTTGGTTGCAAGCCAATCACTCATGCGCCCATCACCTACGATGACCCAGCGTACAGCGACCTTGCCCTTCAGCGCCCTTGCAGCCTCGATAACCGCAGGAAAATCCTGCGCCTCACCCAAGTTGCCCGCGAACAATACGGTAAACAGCTGATCGTCACGTGCCAGCAGTGATGACGTAGGAGACGTTACACCGGAAAAATCATCTTCGGCCCAACTCGGAAAGTAAACCAGACGCTCGGGAGCAATGTCCTTGGTGCAATAGCGCTTCACGTTGTCGAGAAAACCGTGGGATTGAAGCAGAAGGTAGTCCGCACGATTGTAAATCCAAGACACCATCTTCCCTACAACAGCAAGCAGGCTGGGGTGACGTAACACTCCGACAGCTCTAAGGGTTTCGGGCCATAAATCCAGCACCCAAATGAACACCGGAGCTTTTTTCATCCGCCCGATCAACAAGGCGGGTATGGCCACCATAACGGGAGACACCGCATAAACAAAAACCGCGTCGTATTTTTCTGCGCGCAACTTCCATGCACCGATGGTTGAGGCCGCAGTAAAAAAAGACAGGTAGTTCATTATCAGGCTGATACTTCGTTTGCCACGGGGGACCAACGGGACACGCACAATCTTTGCGCCTGAGTACGCCATGAAGCTCTCTGGATCTACGCTATAGCGAGCGTCGACAGCGCCTTCAGGGTAGTTTGGCAGCCCTGTCAGGACGGTCACGGAATGGCCTCTTTCAGACAAGTCTCGAACAAGATCGTTGATGCGCATATTTTCTGGCCAGAAATATTGCGTCACCACCAGAATACTCAGTTTGTTATCAGGCATTGAATAAACTCATCAGTAGCGTTTCCAGACAATCCGGTTCACATAGTCCGTATAGCTATGGATGATCCTGGCAACTTTCTCTGACACATTAGGCATGCTGTAATCACCCACCAGTCGCAATGTGCGATTATCCCCCGAACCCTGGCTTTCCAAGATATTGAGGCCTTGAAGAACACGATCGACCTCAAGCCCAACCATCATGACCGCAGCCTCTTCCATCCCCTCGGGACGCTCATGTGCCTCGCGAATATTCAATGCGGAGAAGTTCAAGATAGAGGACTCTTCGTTGATAGTGCCGCTGTCGGACAATACCGCTTTGGCCGAAAGTTGCAGTTTGTTGTAATCTTTGAATCCAAGCGGCTTGAGTAGCTGAACATTTTTATGGAAAGAAATACCCATCGCATCCACGCGTTTTTGCGTCCGTGGGTGGGTTGAGACAATGATGGGTAAATCATAATGAGCGGCAACGGTGTTGAGCACGTCGACCAGCTTGAGGAAATTCTTGTCAGAGTCGATATTTTCCTCACGATGCGCACTGCAGACAAAAAACTTGCCTTGCAGCAAGCTCAGTCGCTCCAGGACGTCTGATTCTTCGATGCCGGCACGATAATGATTGAGCACCTCAAACATCGGACTGCCTGTCTTGATAACCATGTCCGGGGACAGCCCTTCGCGCAGCAGGTAGTCACGTGCAATGGTGCTATAGGTCAGATTTATATCCGCAGTATGGTCAACAATACGGCGGTTGATTTCTTCGGGAACTCGCATATCAAAGCAACGATTGCCCGCTTCCATATGGAACGTAGGGATCTTGCGACGTTTGGCGGGAATCACAGCCATACAACTATTGGTGTCTCCCAGCACGAGCAGCGCTTCAGGTTGGACTTCTGCCAACACACCGTCGACGGCAATAATCACATTACCAATGGTCTGTGCGCCACTCACCCCTGCAGCATTAAGAAAGTAATCCGGCTTGCGAATGCCCAGGTCCTGAAAGAAGATTTCATTGAGTTCATAGTCGTAGTTCTGGCCCGTATGGACCAATACGTGATCACAATGTCTGTCCAGCGAATCTATGACTCGCGACAAACGAATGATCTCTGGCCGAGTCCCCACGACAGTTACAACTTTCATTTTTTTCATGACTGCCTCAACTTGAGCGTATATTTAGGCTTCAGTGCCCACGGGCAGCGCGTAAGTGTCCGGGTGCTCGCGGTCAAATATTTCATTGGCCCACAACATGACGATCATTTCGTCATTTCCGACGTTTGTAATATCGTGAGTCCAGCCGGGTACGGTTTCCACAATCTGTGGTGTGTCTCCGGAAGTGAACAGCTCGTAAAACTCACCCGATACGATATGCCGAAAACGGAAACACGCTTGCCCCTTGATCACTAAAAACTTTTCGGTCTTTGAGTGATGATAATGACCTCCCCGAGTGATTCCCGGGTACGCAGTGAAGTAAGAGAACTGCCCGGCGTCACGCGTCTTGAGCATTTCCACGAATACGCCCCGCGGATCCCCATACTTGGGAACCTCGTAGGTAAAGCGCTCGGGCGGCACATAGCTCAGATAGGTTGAATAGAGCGCTCTCACTAGCCCGGTGCCGACGGCTTCTGTAACCAGTGTCTCGCGGCTGTCACGAAACGCAGCCAACTGCGTCGCAAGTGCCCCCACCGTTATTTCATAGGTGGGCTGAACCACAACAAAAGGATCTCCAGACAGTTTTCCGTCCATTACTGCAATAAAGTGAGCGATGACATCGTCGATGTAAACCAACGTGACAGCAGCGTCTGGGTTATTAATCTGGATGGGAAGACCACAGGCGATATTATTGCAGAATGTTGCGACGGCAGAGTTGTAGTTAGGACGAGCCCACTTACCGAACACATTTGGCAGACGGAAGATATGCACCGGCACTCCGTGCTCCGCCGATAATTCCGCCAACACTTGCTCCGCGCCCAGCTTGCTCGCGCCGTAGACATTGTCCAACTGAGCTTGAGTGGACGACGTATAAAGCACCGGGATCTCTCTACCACTGGCGACAATACCGTCACAGACTGCGCGGGTGAGGTCCGTATTACCGGTCTTGAACTCATCAGGGCTCTGTGGGCGATTGACACCTGCAAGGTGAAACACAAAATCGACCTGCCGGAGCATCACTTCCAGAGAAGAAACGCTGTCACCCCGAGAGAAATTAACAACCTCAATATCGTGGCGTTCGCGCAGATGAGCGCTGAGATTCCTGGCGACGAAACCCTGAGCGCCCGTGATCAGTACCTTCATCACTTACTCCTCCGGGGTGTCAGCTTCGCCACGCTGGATTGCGCGCATGAACTCCAACTTGAGCAGCAACTCTTTCATTCCTTCAACATCCAATCGCTCTGTGTTATGAGAGTTGTAATCTTCCATTGTCGAGATTCTTTCCTCGCCCTGCTCCACAAATTTTCCGTAGTTCAAATCACGTAAATCCGGTGGAATACGGAAATAGTCGCCATGGTCCTCGGCACACGCCATTTCCTCGCGGCTCAAGAGTGCCTCGTATAATTTCTCGCCGTGACGGGTCCCAATGATATTGATAGGGTGTTCCGGCTGCCCCATCATGGATGTCAATGCGCGCGCGAGCACTTCGACAGTTGCAGCAGGTGCCTTCTGCACAAAAAGGTCACCGTTTTTTCCGTGCTCAAAAGCGTAAAGTACAAGATCAACCGCATCCGCCAATGTCATCATAAAACGAGTCATGTTAGGATCGGTGATCGACAGCGCTTTACCCGCGCGAATCTGATCAATGAACAGGGGTATTACCGAACCGCGGGATGCCATGACATTACCATAGCGAGTCCCACAAATGATCGTTTTGGATTCGTCAACATTGCGTGACTTGGCCACCATGACTTTTTCCATCATGGCTTTTGAAATACCCATCGCATTAATCGGGTAAACGGCCTTATCGGTGCTCAAGCAAACCACCCGCTTGATTTCATTTTGAATGGCGGCTTCCAACACGTTATCGGTGCCTATAACGTTGGTTTTGACAGCTTCCATCGGGTGAAACTCACACGAAGGAACTTGCTTGAGCGCTGCCGCGTGAAAAATATAATCAATCCCACGGGTAGCGTTCAGCACACTTTGATAATCGCGCACATCACCGATATAAAACTTTAACTTCGGATTGTGGTATCGCTTGCGCATGTCATCTTGTTTTTTTTCATCACGGCTGAAAATTCGAATCTCTGCAATATTCGTCGCCAGGAATCTATTCAGGACTGCATTGCCGAAGGAGCCGGTACCGCCTGATATGAGAAGTTTTTTTCCATTAAACATAATTCACCTAAACCTTTATATGAAATCTAAATCAGTCAGAGCACGACTCACAAAAAAGCATTGACTTCGCGGGCAACTAAAGAGCCCCTAGAGACTAATCAGACTTCAATCCTCACCGCGTCACAGCCTCATCGCTCACCTGCAGCCTTCAGAGAGCAAAGCGCAACGCAAGCGAGGATTATACCACTTCGCCCACCTGCGCTTTTCAACATGTCCAGGAAGGCGCGAGGCGAAGCTCTATACGCCAAGGCCGAGCTGAAAATCAGTCTGATTTCAAAGCACCTATCACCAGTGCATCTTTTTGCGCTGCACTCGGGTAACTGATCAACACTGCGCGGTATGGACCTTTGAATACGAAAAAACTACCCGCCGCGACGCCAACCACACCACAGGCAGAAATCACTTCGCCGATATGCTCCAGCGAGCCACCACCTCCCAAAATGGTAACGGGAATGCTCACCGCCTTGCGTAGCTCAACAGCCAATTCAAGGTCGTAACCCTTCATTCGACCGTCATTATCGATGGAATTAATAACAATCTCACCCGCCCCGAACTTTTCCATCTCGACGGCGACATCCAATACGCTGCGTTTGGTATTTCGCTTGCCGTTATGTGTCCAGACATCCTGCTGTTTGCCGAGCAGTCGCCTCTTGTGATCCAACACGACAACGACACTTTGCCGACCGATTTCATCGGCAATGCGGGTAACCAGCTGTGGGTTCGCCAGTGCCGCCGAGCTGATGGCGACCTTTTCCACGCCCAACGCAATAATTTTTCGAGCCTGTTCCGGCGTACTGATACCGCCGCCATAGCACAAGGGCATACGGCATTCTGCCGCCAAATTCGCGATCTGCTTATAGTTGGGTTCTTTCCCGTTAACTGTCGCATCGATATCAACAACGATCAGCTCATCGGCTTCTTTTTCATTGAAAATCTTCACAGCATTGATCGGATCCCCCACATACTTGGGATCTTTGAAACGCACGGTTTTTACCAGGCCACTGTCCTGGATCAACAAACAAGGAATTACTCTAGGTCTCAACATTTCAAAGTTCCGCGAAGTTTTTAAGAAGACCTACTCCAAAATGATGGCTCTTCTCCGGATGGAACTGAACACCATAGACATTATCGACAGCTACGGCACAACTGAAGTCAAGGCCGTATGAGGCGCGGGCCGCAGCATGCGAAGGCTGGGCGCACTCAAAATAGAATGAATGGAGGAAGTAAAAGCGCGACTCCTGTTCAAACCCCTTGAACAACGGATTCAGGTACGCCGGTTCTACGTCATTCCAACCCATATGAGGCAGCGCGAGACGCTCCAAACCGGGCACTGAGCGAAAGTGCCTGACGCGCCCCGACACCCAGCCGAGGCCTGGCAACGTTCCTTCATCGCTGCCATCCGCAAGAATTTGCATCCCCACACAAATACCTATTACTGGCACTTTTTTTACGAGGACAAGCTCATCAAGTGCTTCGCGCATTCCGGAAGCATTCAAACGCTCCATGGCATGATCAAATGCACCTACACCTGGCAAGATCAATTTCGAGGCACCTTGCAGCTCAAGCGCAGAACGCGCCACTGTTACCGGTATGTGTAAACGCTTATAAACGTTTACAAAGGCCTGAATATTGCCCAGGCCGTAATCAATAATAGTGATCATCTGAACAATCTTCTTTCCAGCCCTAGCGCTCCGAGCACGCGAGCACCCAGACCAATCATGAAGCGTTTGTTCTTGTAGTCGTGGAATGTTTTATTCTTGCCGTCGAACAGCGCCTGTAGCTCATCGACGCTCAAATCCAGCTTATTCGCAACGTACTCAAACTCTGACTTAAGAAACTGCTCGTCGAGCTCTGGTCGGGAGATACGGTCCAGTGCCGCCTCTCGTGTCATCTGACCTGTCATGATCAGACTGGAGAAGTGAGCGCGACGCTTCTCATAGCCGAATTTCCGAGGCATCCAGTAATCTTCATAGAAGCGCGTAAACCGCGACTCGTGATGCTTATGCTGAAACCTCTTCCACCCGAACAGACGCTCAAGAGTCGCCTCGGCGTCTTGCTTGATATAGGGCAGCAAGTTCAACGGGCGCACAACCTGCATGCCGAGCACATATCGGTAGTAAATCTTGTAAGCCAGAACATCGACTATCGGGAAGCTTTTCAATTCGCGCGAACCGAATTGGCTATGGATGTCATTAATCAGTGTCTTGTCGATACCGGGATAGGCCCCCCACTCCTCTGGCTCACGGCAGCACTCAGTCGAAAAATTTCCGCCTGTCAACACATACTTAATCTTATGCGCCTTCGCAAACTTGTAAAGCCCTGAGAAAAAAGCCGTGTCCTGCGGGATATCCTGGTCAGCAACTTGAGCTTTGAGAAAGGCCAACTGCAGACTTTTCATCTCTTCCCAGTTGATGACCTCGGTGTAGAGATCAAGACCCAGCCCGTCAACCAGCTTTTCTATGTTGCCGACCGCCTGATCGGTGTTCCAGCCAGCGTCGACGTGGAAAAGCAGTGGCCGCAGCCCCATTTTTTCTTTTGCAACGTATGCAAGGTAAGAGCTGTCTAGCCCGCCACTCAAGCCGATTATGCAATCAAAGTCGCGTCCTTTGCCGGCGACCTTGATCCGCTCGGCCACTTTCATCAACTCAACCTCACCCCGTGCATCCACGTGCCAGTTGGGTTGGATATTAGTGCGAAAGTTTCCACAGAACTCACAACTGCCCTGCTCATCGAAGCTAATGTGGGGATCCGATGTGTCCATGATGCACGTCTTGCAAATCTGGTAGCTCATGAGGCCCTCCATTCAATATTCGCCATTGGCCCTACGACGCTCCATGAATTTCTGTATGGAACACTCATTCTTAAGAAACAAAACATTTTTCCCCATCGCTTTGTACTCGTATCCCAGAAATGAATCATAAGAGACCTGATAGTCACAGTCTGGAAATACAGTGGGCGCAGCGACGCAATCGGCCAAGGAAATCAATCGCGAAACCGACTCATCGTAAACGTGACGCGGATGAAGCTTGACCACCACAAAAAAATCAAACTCACGTTTGACACGCTCAATAAAATTGATCTCAGCTTGTAAATAAGGTGAAGAGGACGCCAAAAAAAGCACCTCTTTGTCGCTACCCATGTCATCAAGTTGCAGCTTGGGCGTGATAATACCAGTTCTTCCAAACCGATAATATCGGGAGAAAGTTTTCTCGAACTCGGGATCGAAAATGTACAAACACTCAACCACACCAAATGGATGCGCAAATTCCAAATCAGGGTGAATGAAAGCATGCTGAATAATTGAACATTGGTTAGTTACGTGCGTCGCAACGTAGTCCCAGCGCTGCAAGTTGCAGTCGGTCACTATATACTTGTCATGAAGTGAAAGCCTACGTACAAACAGTGAGAACCATACAAGTGGTAGCAGATCCAAAACATGGAAAATCAGGTCCTGACGCCGTACTTTTTCCTCTGGTGCACGCGCTATAACCAACCCTATAACTCGCCAGGCTATGACCACTGCAGATAGATAGTCCTTTGCATTCAAATACTGTAATACCGCCCAAGGCCGACGACACTCAAATCGAATACGTTTATCGAAATCATCGAATAGATAGTTGAATAATTTCAGGTGTGCTGTATTAGGCAAACACACCGTACCTGGCAATCGCCCTGCGTCACGACGGAACAGAGGTGTAGAAAATATCAGGGCCAGGAAGAGATTACTCAACGACGCAAGCATCAGCATCGGCAGTATCGTATATTTCAATAGAGCCAACGCCCAGAGTGCAGGCTTGCCATAACGTTTACGCAGAGAGAGGAGAGGCATAATCTTATAGAGTGGCAGTTCTTCAGCAAAGGGCTCGGACGCAAGAAATTTCTCCTTCAGTGCCCGATCAAGACACACCTCATTTACGTAAGCTTGAAAAATCAGCGTGGATATCTCGAAAACACTTTTAGCACTCATCTTTATTCACTCGAACAAATAGCAAACGACCACTTAACAGCAAAACCCCATAAAACATCATATTAAACAACGCAATCCATTGCAACATACTTCCACGGAACATACTCAGAAAAAACAGTAATTCACAAACAAAAATAAACAAACATACTGGACCTAGACGATACCGCAACGAATACAATCCGCAAATAAACAATGAATATATAAAAATAGGAATCACCCAAAAAATATAGTAGCCGTAGTTTAAGTACAGCTCTGTTTCGATAGGCCACTGCTGGGTAGCCGAGCCTTCAAACCATTGTTCAGGATAATAAATGGACGTTAACCATCGACTTATATCATGCATGTACTCTTCAGACGGTACGCCGACAAAAGTCAACCATTTGTTTAAAGGGTAACTCACCGTGAGAAAGATATCCGGCGACATATCCCTAAGAATCATATCGTGCAAGAAGATTGTATTAAAATAGCTCAAGAAATATTCAAGCAGCATTTTTGGCGTGCTGTAGAAACCATTTGAACGGAAATACATTGCAAAACTGAAGGCCAGCGTGAATCCGAAGAATATTAACGCACCTTTCTTTATTGTCAGCTTCGCCACACTTAGCCAAGGCACACTGAAGAAGATCGCAAAATAAAATATCCGACTTTTTACACCTTGAATAAAGCCGCAGAATACCAACACTACTAACACAAATATAACCAGCAACCAACCCACACGTCGCTGGGTTCGCCAGTAGAAACCAAGTACGAAGGCCAAGAAATTCGAAGCCATAATCAACAGAAAATTTAATAGACCATACCCTTTCTTATTTTCCAGATACGTATCGCTGTAATTACCAAACCAAGCATCTGCCCCCCCCGTCACCTGAAAAAAATAAATGCTACCGAGCAATATGATTGCGCTAAAAAAAAACAAAGTGGACGGGCTTACGCGGTACTTTTGGAACAAATTTTCCGCCGGAGTTTGAGATATAAAAATCTCGAAAAACCGGGTAAAAAAGAAAAACAATGTGAAAACGTAGGCAAACGAGAAAATAGCCTCATTAGAAAGCTTGGACCAGTCGTTCGTTTTCCCCCATGGTAGGACATACACCCATCCTACCCACTCCAACATATAAAACAGGACACTTGGAAATACAAAATATAGAAAATAACTACCAAAAACGATGTTAGAGGGACACAGCACCTCTTTATTCCTAAATAACAGAAACACCGTCAACATAAACACTACAACCAGGAATATCATAAGCCAAGCCACTTCCTATATTTAGTGCTCTCGGTGAGCAGACAAAGCCGCACTCACTGCTTTATACACATGCTCATTCCCCAAGGAATTCAGGTGGTGATTGTCACTCAAAAAAATGTCGCCCACCTGATTGGGATAGCAATCCGCTAGAAAACCATTGGGAAAGCTCGCCTTCAGCACCGCGTTGTACTCGGCTACCGCCGCCTCGATACACGGGTTCTTCATGATATACGCCGCGGAGGGAGGCGCAATGGGTACTACCAATATTTGCGATCGTGGAAACTGTTCGTGCAGACGCTGCAGATTGGCTTTGAACTGATCCAGTTGAACATACCGAATGCCTCGCTTGGTAATAAGCTTGGCATAGTTACGTTTTACCCACCCATGGACATATCTGTTCAAAACACCCGGCAACCTTAATAACAGGGACAACTCTATTTTCTTAATTGCACGGGGATAGCAATCAACAATTCCGACCTGAACAACAATCACATCCGCGTCAATGGACTGATAATAGTCCTCAACCATGGATATCAATTGATTAGTATCCAGGCCAGGCACACTGACCACGCGGAAGCGAAACTCTGCGCTGCAATGATCTGCGAGACGATAGGTCCAGCACTGCTCATCCGTGATAAGCGATGGCTTTAATCTAGGCAAACCCAGGGAGTCAGTTAATACAAGTACTTTTTTCATGCGCACCTTGAGTAGTTATTCTTTTGAGCAGGAAAACAACAAGGGCACCAACCAGCAGCGCGTTGATCAGGGGCAATAAGACAATTGTTTCTGAATTGACGAATAAGTGACCATAAACAAAGGACAATGAGAGCCCGACTACCATCAATCCAAGATAAGCGGCAGCCAACACCTTTTCCAAACGTTGAGCCAAGTAAAAATTGCATACAAAACCCAAGACGATCAATACGGTCTTCAACGTCAGCATCGATAAGAGTATGCCGACCAGCTCCCAGCTGAATCGATGAACAACCAATAAAAACACCATGATAGCAAACGCAAAAAATATGACGACACTTAACAAGTAAGCCACATATTTCAACATCATCGCGGCAAATGCACCATCACGCACTGCGTCGGCACCACTGAAGCGTTTCAACAACCCTGGCGTAAAATAATACAAAACCGACGTCATGCCTAGAAAGTAAATATTAGTCAGTACGTCAACGTACTGGAAGTCTGCCCTTACCTTTTCGGCAGCACCTAAAATAGTTAACACCACACGATCAGAGGTCAACAGCACTACTAAGCCACTCGCCATCAAAAACATATATTTCGAAGAATTCAGCACTTTTAAGAAAAGGCCTTTGCTAGCCATCATCGGGTATCTAAATGCCTTGAGCGTTATCATGCAGAAAACAAAAAATAAACTTATAACAAAAGCGGCAGATGCTCCCCAAGCTCCGAAGAACCTCACCTCTAGCGCGACGTGCTGGCTAAGCCAGGCAAGTAATGAAAACGACACAAAGAACACCGACGCCCAAGTGACATTCAATGTATTTAGCAGTGTATCCCTGCCCAACAGCCTGAAGACTGTTTGACAAGCCGTTTTAAGATGATTCACCGCACCTATGAATAGACCCGCCATCAAGTAAAAATTCTGATGCGCAATCATCGCCGCCGTCAGGAGGACACATGCAACAAAAGCTGAAAAGTATAACTCAAGCCTCAGAACATCTTCCTTTTCCTCAACGCTATTACTAATTGCTCCATCACGGATCGCACCATTGTGGAAACCCAGCGCCAAAAACGTGCTGTAGGAAATCACAATGAACGCAATACTGGAATCCGCGAGTACTTGCTGGCTTATCGTATTAGTAAAAAATAGGGTAAGCAACGCGACCAGTGAGAATTCGCTATAAGTAGCCAGTACATACTTGATGGCGCCAGCGCGCCCTTCCCGCCTCATAACTTTAGTACCCTGGCAGGCTTTTTATTAACCTCAGACATAAGCAGCAATACGTGCATACAACTTGCTGTTCTCGAGATGTTCTTCAAGAGAGCAGAGCCCCGTCTTATCCGAAACCAGAAAATGCTTAACCTGCAAATACAAACCCGGCTTGTATTCAGCATCCAAGGTAGCTTCGATATCCAGAGTTTCCACTGCAACACTATTTATTAGCTGCACCTGTAACTTTTCCAAAGGTTTGAAAATAAACCTGCGCTTGTTAGTAGATATCTCGATTGCCCAGCGACCAGGTGCCTGCCAATCCCCTATATATGAAAACAGGGCGCCATCTGCTGTTTCACCGGCCCCTGAGAATCGAGCGGCCCTGCTGTGCCATGGCAGGCCACCCGTTGTAAACGTGGCTATCTGCCGTGGCTTGCCACCCAGGTAAAAAGCGAGGTCGGTGACATGACTGGTATTGGCAAAAAACCAGTTCTCCTTTACCCCCTCGGCCTTGGAGATTTTCTGAATTGTATCGGACCATTCCGTGATTTCGAAATTGAAGCTGGTCACGCCACCATCTTCAGCAATCAACTCACGAGCCGCTATCACGGATGCGAGAAAGCGTCGGTTGTAAGCGACATAAACCGTAGCGCTATGGGCCACGGCCAGCGTTTGGATACGCTCAATAGCTTCCAATGTCATGCCGCCCGGCTTCTCCACAAGTAGGTTCTTCACCCCATTTTTTAAAAGTACCTTACTGGTGTACTCCAATTGCTCGACGCTGACCGCAATGATCGCGTGTGTAATCGCTTGATCAGATGGAAAAAAAGCCTCGACTCCACCGGTCAGCGGTCGGACACCGACGCTGTCACTGAAGTTGTTTGCTGATTGCTGGCTGCGCCCTACAACAATGAATGCTTTGTTCATGCCTTGCAGGACTTTTGCATACTGCACGGCCATGGGACCTGCACCAACTAATAAAATCATAACAGCCTCGATCAGGTGATTGGGCATAGGGAAAGATCGTAATCCCCCTGCCTGTTGAAGAATTCAAGCAACCCTCGAAGGAAAGGCTCATGCAATGCAGCGGATTCACTGAAAGGGGTCAACTCGCAATCACCCTGTTCATTTGACAGTAACTGCCTTGCAACCTGATGCGACAGTTGACTCTGGTAGAGAACCGAAAATTCCAGCATCTCCTTATGCCCGGTTTCTTTAGTCACAACGGTGCACTGCCCGACAGATTCGTTTACGGCGATACTGAAGTGTTCAGTTTCTATACAAATAATGAGCGGAACTGCTTCTGTGTGGGTGGTAGATGTCAACAAAAAGCTTCGTTTACCCGCCCCCCCGGACAACGAGCCCGATACCTCCTTGTAGCCAGGGCGCTTACTCTGAACAACCACTGCGTCCAGGCCCGACATGTCGAGCGCATATTCAACCTGCCCCCCCAGCATCGCCCACAGGTCGATGAAATGAATCGCATTGCAAGCCAGCCCCCAGCTGTTGCCCTTCACTCTCAGACTCAAACTCTGCTCACGCGCAAGGCGCTTTTTAAGCTCCTGATAGATCGGAAACATCCGTCGTGGGCAATTCACCCAGACTTGGGTCTCGACAGAGGACAACAGGTGGGTAGCCTCCTTCAATTGCTCGACTGATTGAAAAAGTACCTTTTCAAAAACTAACTTTTGAACAGTTGTATTACCCAGCAAATTCTTAAGCACCTGCAATCGGCAGTTGGCGTTAGTCGCGACAATGCAAAAATCAATAGCGCTACGGACTTCGACAATGTCTGCGAGAAAAGCTATTGATTTAATGTATTCAGACTGAGCAACTTGCCCCCACCGCTCTTGAGCAACCTTGCGAGCTTCCGGTGACGGTTCTACGACCTGAATAGACACATCCGCGAAATTCGATAACGCAAGCGCCTGCAAGTGACGACTGCCCAATTGACCTGCACCTATCAGTAAAAAATTCAACATAGTTTACTATTCTTTTCTGAGCGTAAATTATAGGCTGAAACCGTCATCGACGATAATATTTTGGCCGTTTACGTAACGAGCGTGTTCGGAAAGCAAAAATTTGATTGATCCAATCACATCGCTGATATCAAGCATGCCCTTGCCCAGTGTTTGCTTCTTGTATTGCTGAAGAAACTGCTCTGGTTGATTATCGAAAATCCCCCCTGGGCTCACGCTGTTCGACCGAAAGCCGCTGTCCGCGAGGTAAGCGGTCAGGTATTTGCTGAGGTGAAGTAGCGCAGACTTGATGGCCGCATATTCTACGGGCATGGTCATGGGCGTATCGTTATAGACATCAAACTTCGGAGCCACAACACCATATATCGAAGATATGTTAACCAGTGAAAAGGGTGTTTTTTCACGCTTAAAATATACGCCGCACTGCTGCATGAACAAAAAAGACGATCCCAGGTGCAACGATAGGTTTTCATTGAAGTCCGCGAGCGTAACATCGAAGAACTTGGCGCCGTAATGCTTATTTCGCGGATACGAGCAATTGACTGCCCCATCGACGCCACTGAGAGTTGCGAAGAAAGCCTTCACCAATGGTTCATCATTAAGATCGAGCGCTGTGCAGGTCAGCAATGCACTGTTTAGATCGACGCCTTGCTGTGCCAGCCGCTCTGTCATCAACGCCACATTGATATCAGTCGCGATGACGTGAGCCCCGTCTTCCAGTAGTGCTGCACATACCTTGCTGCCGAGCAATCCTCCCGCCCCGGCTATCAATATTTTTTTATTCGTTAGCATGGGTCTTCTCTCTGTCAGCCAGAAGCATTTCGGCAATTTTGAAATCATAAATATCATCTATATCGACAGCTCGTTCACGCGGTACTACGACCGACTTCACTCGTCCCGAAAAGATGCGCTCATTGGCCAGGATGAATTCTGGGTGAGCAACATAGGCCACCGTGGTCATGTCATACACTTCTGGAGCATCCTGGCGCCGATGTATATTATTCGCAGCGCACACCAACTGGCTGACACCCTCTGTGTCACGAACAACCATATTGAAATAAGGGCTGCGGGATGCCGGCGTCACGGTTACAACAATATCCGAATCCTTATCCAGACTGGCGAGACATTGCTCAACATCCTCTACCGCACGTAACGGACTGGTAGCCGGCAAACTGACAAATACATCGAATTTATGCCCCTGCGCCTGAAGATGATTGATTGCGTGACACCATGCATGCCATTCCGGCGCCGTATCCGTCGCCAGCTCATCAGGCCTCTTGATCACGGTCGCCTCGTATGCCTCCGCAACGGCCGCGATCTCATCAGAGTCGGTAGACACGAAGATTTTGTCGATGCCGACTACCTGCTGCGCCACCCTGATGGAGTGAGCAATCAAAGGATGGTTACCTAACAATTTAATGTTTTTTCCCGGCAACCCTTTCGAGTTGCCTCGTGCAAAAATGAAGGCGTAAACGCTCACGCTTGAATATCCCCAATGTTGACGACCTGGCCAGTAGCAGCCGATGTTCTCATTGCCTCAATCAGTCGGAGCGCTTGTAATCCGCCCTCAAGACCGATTTCAGGTAGTGCGGTACCTTCCGCTACTCGCGCGAAGTGGCGCAACAAGTCAAGGTACATAGTGTTGCGGTCATAGCTCGCGTCTTCAAACAGTACGCGGTGCTCGTCTCGACCAGAGTGCAAAGTAATAGTATTATTGAGAATATCCCAAATCAGCGTGCCTTCCTGCCCAACTACTTTGCAGGTACGAACAGGCGCCCGCTGGAGAAAGTCCATATGGACATTCACCGCTAGCCGGTCTGTGCGAACCAGAAGCGCGTCCACTGTATCTTCGACATCAACTTCCAGAGCCCCCGTATTACGCGCTACACAATAGGCCGTTTTAAACTCGCCAAAAAACCATCCCAGATAATCGAGTTCATGGCTGAGCTCAAGTAAAACCCCCCCCCCCAATTCGCGGCGGGCCGATACGTTTTTTCGGTAGTCACTGGCGGGGCGCCAGTCGGGCAAATACTGTCCAACATCCACGCTGATGCTGCTTATCCCACCGACACTGCGCGCATCCAGTAGCGCCTTGAACCTCAGCGCCGATGACATAAACCGCAAATTGTAGGCGATTTCGATCC
The DNA here is from genome assembly GCF_040754745.1 of Pseudomonas sp. SB113. NCBI lineage: Bacteria > Pseudomonadati > Pseudomonadota > Gammaproteobacteria > Pseudomonadales > Pseudomonadaceae > Pseudomonas > Pseudomonas sp. SB113. The sequence goes on along the minus strand of NZ_JBFMHW010000024.1, from coordinate 58,743 downwards.
GCTCCTTGTGTGCAAGGAGCACGTCACGATGATCGGAAAATCGCTCCAGCGAATCGGATAAAGGCTTTTCGATCAGAACGGGGACTTTCTGACTGAGCAATTGAGCAGCACACCCCACGTGCAAAGGCGCGGGCGAAGCGATAATCGCAAACACCGGGTCGTCTGCGAGCGCATCGTCGATAGAACCGTAAATATGGGTATCTTCACCAACGTCCTCAGCAGATAACCTCCTGCCAGACGCAGAAATACAGCCGACGCGAGCTGAAGCGAAAAGCTTCTTGAGATTTCCAATATGACGCTTGGCAATACTACCGCTTCCGATGACCAGATACGTGGGCTGCCCGCTCATAGACCCGAAAACTCTTGTTGAGCCCTCAAGAAGTCTTCCATCCGTCCAATATCAAGCCAATATTCGTGGACAGGGAACATATTGACGTCCCGGCCATCTTCAATTTCCCGTTCCAACAACGTGGGCATATCCACGCGGGTTCCAGGGGCAACGCTCTTCACCAATTCAGGAGAAAGCAAGTATATCCCGGCGTTGATAAAGAACCGCTGAATCGGTTTTTCCACCATTGACTGAATGCGGTGCCCGTCATTCTGAACAACGCCGTAGGGCACGCAGTGCTCATACTCACGCACACACATTGTCGCGGAGCCTGTATGCTCTTCATGAAACCTCAGGAGACTTTCGAACTTGAGGGTAGTAAGCAAATCGCCATTCATCATGAAGAGTGGAAAGTCAATCTCGTCATGAGGTAATAGCCCCAGAGCCCCCCCCGTTCCCAGGGGAACCTCCTCGTGGATATAACGAATCGAGACCCCCCATTTGCTACCGTCACCAAAATGCTCACGTATCATTTCCGGCATGAAATGGGTAGATATGAAAAAACGATGGAAACCCGAACTGATAAACCGTTCGAGAATCAATTCAAGGATTGGCTTGTCCCCTACCTTTAACAAAGGTTTTGGACAGTTCTGCGTCAACGGCCGCAAACGCGTTCCAAAGCCCCCAGCCATCAGGAATACAGGATTATCACGACGAGGTTTATGCAGCAGATCGTGCAATGTCTCCAGGCCTATGACATTCCCCTCAGGGCTCACGACTGGAAGCTGGAGCAACTGATAAGTTTCCATTATCGCCAGGATACGCTCCCTGCTCCAACCGAGACCCACAGTCCGTGGCGTCGTACACATTATTTGGTTGATAGGCGTTGCCAATGGCCTCTGTTTAAGCAGAGCGCGTCGAACATCACCATCAGTCAGAGTGCCCAACAGGCGACGATCCTGATCGACAACCATAACGATACGAACCGCGACACGATCAAGCGTGGCGATAGCCTCTTCCATTGAGCACTCCGGTCCGACGAGTGTTAACTCCCAATGCTTCATTTAATACCTTCTCTATGGTTATTCGTCCGACAGAGTTCTACAACGCGCCGTCTGCCCTAATAAAATGCCCCGGGCCGGCAAGTCACGAACCATCACCGCACCGGCACCAACAACGGCGTGCTCGCCGATCACCAATCCTTGAATCACTGTTGCTCCTGCACCGATGAACGCGCCAGTAGCAACCTGAACACTTCCGCAGAGCGTCACACCGGGCGCAATGTGCACATGCGCAGCCACGCTACAGTCATGGTCCACGCTTGCGCTCGTATTGACTATAGTGTTGACGCCCAGGCTCGCATCCGCCTGTATAACTGCACCCGCCATTACCTGTACACCCTCCGCCAACTGAGCAGACGCATCAACACTGGCGCTGGGATGTACAAGTACGGGAAATCGAAAACCCATACCAACTGCGCGTTCGTAGATCGATTGGCGAAGGCTGCTTCCGACGACTTGCCCAATACCATTTATCAGTCCTACGTCCGTGCAATCAAGCAGCTCCAGTACCTCATCGCCACCCAATACCTTGATACCGCGCCATGTTGAGGCACCGGAACGCTTAAGTTCTGGGTCACACACCCCTTGAACCTGCAGTCCACTGCTGATGGCAAGTGATAGCAGTACCTTTGCATGACCGCCCGCTCCCAGCATCACCAGCGACTGAGGTTCAGTTGGCTTGGTATTCATTGCTCAATAATCTCACCGGCCTGGACGGAGCGTAGACTACGAGTACCCACCAACCCCCACAACGCGGTCGGCGGCAACCCTGCCCCGCTTCGTGCGGTTGTCAAATCCTCCCTGCAAATGGTCGACCCTGCGTCGATAGCCCTTGCTGCAACTATCTGCTGACGCGCAGCCTTGCGAGTATCCCACTCACTGGGTTGAGGTGACTTGCAACCATCGCCCAGCGCTAGCTCAAGCGCGCGAATCTGGCTGATCATGGACTTCAACTCGTCAGGTTCCAGCGACGCCTTGTGGTCGGGCCCCGGCATGGAACGGTCCAAAGTAAAGTGCTTCTCAATGACCTTGGCACCACGCGCGACGGCGGCTATTGAAATCAAGCCTCCCTCGGTGTGATCCGAATATCCAACCGCCAGACCGAAGGCATTAAGCGTGTCCATGGCCCGCAGGTTTACCTCGGCCCATGGCGTCGGATATTGGGAGGTGCAATGCAGAAGTGTGACATGGCCCTGGAGTCGCTTACGAGCCTCAGCCTGGCTCCAATTACTCCATACCTCATCCATATCGGCTGGTTCATGCACATAAGCAACTGCGTGCGCCACTATCGCCAGGGCTTGCTCGACTTCGCTGAGAGTGGCCATCCCGGTAGAAAGGACCAAAGGTTTGCGAGTTTGTGCAAATTGCCAGAGTAAAGGGGCATTCGTCAGCTCGCCCGAAGGCACCTTGAAGAATGGCAAATTCATTTCACACAAAAAACGCAGACTATCGGTATCAAATGCGGTGGATAAAAACTCGATACCTTTGCGGTGTGCATGCACTTGCAGGCCTGCATGCCACTCTCGGGGCAGCTCAAGCTTAGACAGCATAGCCAACTGGCTTTCCGACGCATCGGTGCTCTGCTTTTGATACGAGGCCTTGGGGGCGGCCTTTGAGGCCAGACGCTTGGCATCAAATGTCTGGAATTTCACCGCGTCGGCGCCGGCAGCAGCGGCGGCGTCAACTAGTGCGAACGCAAGATCCCGCTCACCGTTATGGTTAACGCCCGCTTCAGCGATGATGTATACCGAATCTTCGTTGGATGACTTCATGGTTTAACTCAAATCGTGAAATGACTTATTGGGGTCCCCGTCGCAACGCTCAAGAACATTAACAATGCTTTGTGCGGCATTACCAGCGCCGTAAGGGTTGACCGCCATTTTGCAGACAGTGGCGAATTCTGCAGAAAGTGCCTGACGAAGTGCATCTTCGATCGAACGCGAATCAAGCGCGCAATTGATTACGGAGCCGGCGGCGAGACGACCGGCCTGCCGCGCACCAATGTTGATAGTAGGAACATGGAAGGCTGGCACTTCAATAATGCCACTGGAGGAATTACCCACTACCGCATCAGCCAACGCCACCGTGCTCAAGTAGCGCCTGAACCCAAGCGAAGGGATTGCCTTGACCCGCTCTGGGTTGCGTTGAGCATAGTCCTCCAACAACGGGATAATGGCCCTCCCCCCGTTATCGGCATTGGGGTAGGTGAGAATGACCTTGTGGAGAGGAAACTGGTCCAGTGCGGTCAACAATGCACCAAAACTTTGCTTCGGATCCTCTTCAACCATGGTCACAGGATGATAAGTGACCAACAGAAAAGGTGAATCCAATTTAAAATCGAGACTTTCGGACAACTCATCTCGCCCCATTCGAGGGCTGCGAAGTAAATGGTCCAGACCTACAGCACCTACATTGAACACCCTATCAGGTGACTCTCCCATTTGGATGACACGCTGACGATAGCGCTCGGTGGCAACAAAATGAAAATAGGACATCTTGGTGATGGCGTGACGAATAGCATCATCATAAGCGCCCTCGGTTATCTCGCCGCCATGCAAATGCGCCACCGGAATCTTCATTACCAAGGCTGCCTGTACGATCGCCAGCGCTTCGAACCGATCACCAAGCACCACCAGAATATCTGGGCGCAAGCGGTCCAGGGCATCAGCAAAACCCAGTGTACCTAGCCCCATTGACTTTACGACCCCTACATCTGTATCGGAAGACAGCAGCATTTCGACTTTGGCGTCAATTGCGAAGCCGTCAGCCTCGATGTCTTTCCAGGTGTCCCCAAACTCGGGTGAAAGGTGCATACCACTCACAATCACTTGTAACTCCAAGTGCTCGCTCGCCTTAATATCTTTCATCAACCAATAGAGCAAACCGTACTCAGCCCGGGTTCCGGTAAACACTGCAATACTAAGTTTCAAACCTGCAACTCCGGTACAACGCTGCTTGGCAGATTGACCACGCGCTCCTCCAACCATAGCGCGTTGGTAAGATCCCCCTTAAGGCTCGATGAGTAGGTGGGCAAGTGGCTCATCAATTTCCATATGGGTCGAGTCATGACGCCAGCCTGATTACTGAATGCCAGCAACTCGTCCCGTTGCACCAAATCTTCACAGACAACAGCATTGAGCCAGTAATTGGAACGGCAGCCCGCAGGTTCAACGACGAACTGGAATTGACTGCCCTCAAAGAACGTCTGGTAACGCCCTGCCAGAATACGCTTGGCGGCGATGAAGGAGTCCAACTGCTCTAACTGTGCGCAGCCCAAGGCTGCGTTAATATTCGGCAAGCGGTAGTTATAACCCACCTCATCATGAACATATTCGTAGGCGTGAGGCTTCTTTGCCGTAGTAGTAATGTGCTTCGCACGAGCACCCAACGCTTCATTGGTCAGCACCATGCCTCCGCCACCCGTGGTAATGGTTTTATTACCGTTGAAACTCAATGTGCCTACGCAACCAAGCGTACCGGTATGCCGTCCTTTATAGAGACTGCCCAGAGATTCGGCGGCATCCTCGACCAACGCAAGACCCCAACGGCCACAGACCTCGACTAACCCATTCAGATCTGCGGGGTGACCAAATGTGTGCATCGGCAAACAGGCACGAAGTACACGATCACCGCCCATTAGTTTGCAAACGCCGTCATTGTCTAAGTAGGCATGCATGTGCAACCAATGATCGAGCGCTACTGGCGAAAGGCCTAGCGTGTGCTTGTCGACATCGATAAATATCGGTTCGGCGCCGCAGTAAGCAATCGCATTACAGGTAGCAACAAAGGTGAGCGGCTGGGTAACAACCAATTCACCAGGCTTAACACCTGCGAGCATCAGGGCAACGTGAAGCGCGGCAGTACCGTTAACCGTGGCAACTGCCCGTGGACTCCCAGTATAGGCCTCCATGTCACGCTCGAAACGATCCACGAACGCACCGACACTGGAAACAAATGTGGACTCCACCGTTTCAAGCACATAGCGCTTTTCGTTCCCGCCAAAAACGGGCGCATGCAATGGAATGAATTCATTAGTGCGGTATTGATCTCGCACAAACTTTACAAGCGAGTCGAGCATGGCGAGGCCTCAGACATTGTAGAGATCGGCTTTGTATTTGGCCAGGTTTTCAGGACGTGTAAACCAGTCGATGGTTTCCTGAAGTCCTTGACGGATCGAATATTGCGGTTCGAAGCCAGTCAGACTGCGAATCTTGGAGTTATCACACCATAGTCGGAACACTTCCGACTTCTCGGGACGCAACCGTTGGTCATCCGTCAGAAACTCAACATCGCTGCTCATCAGTTCGCGTATGAGATTGAGCGTGTCACCCACGGTAATTTCATAGTTGGAACCAATATTGACCACCTCACCCACGGCCTTCTCACAGCGTAACAAGTCAAGAAATCCACGGCACGTGTCAGTCACATAGTTGAAGTCACGCGTTGGCGAAACATCACCTAGCTTGATCTGCTTTTTACCGCTGGCGATTTGCGTGATTATCGTAGGAATGACCGCTCGCGCCGATTGACGAGGACCGTAGGTGTTAAATGGACGAGCAATGGTCAGGGGAAGATCAAAGGCGTTGAAAAAGCTCATCGCCATAGCGTCGGCGCCCATTTTCGACGCACTGTAGGGTGACTGCGGCTGAAGAGGATGATTTTCATCTATCGGTACATATTGTGCAGTTCCATAAACCTCACTGGTTGAGGTATGAATAACTCGCTGCACGCCATTATCGATCGCTGCCTGACAAATATTCAACGTGCCTTTTACGTTAGTATCAACGTAACTATCGGGCGCGACATACGAATAAGGAATCGCGATCAAAGCCGCTAGATGAAATACGGCATCGACACCTTTGGTAATATGTTTGCAATAATGAGGATCACGCACATCCCCATTCAACACTTCGATATCTTCCAAGCAACCTACGTCCTCCAACCACCCCCAATAGTTGAAGGAGTTATACTGAGAAAGAGCCTTGACTTTGTATCCTTCCCGCACCAACATTTCGGTCAAGTGCGACCCAATAAATCCATCTGCTCCGGTCACCAAAACTGTTTTCATCACTTCACCTTAACTTTAAATCCAACTGCAATCGTATTCATCCGTACTGACAAAGCCGTATCACTCATATCGGTATTTACATCAGAACACGCATCACACGCTTAATCCCGGACCGCATAGAATTTCTCTTTCAGCAATTTACAGTCTTTGACCTGACAACACTAGCACTCAGCCCTTACGTTGAACCGGTAATAGCTCAAAGCCATCAATCATACACCCGGCCTACCCCGATGCTATAATAGATGCCGTAGTGGGCATTTTTTGAAAAACTATTCAATCGATTCCGTGTTCGACCCCGCTAGCCCGTTGCACCCATACGGAAGGTGGCTCGGCCGTGTCAAGCCGACCAAGCCGAACAGCGCCGAAGCTCAATGGCTACTCGAGCCGACGATTTTCACCTTCGACAGCGACAACAGGCTCAGGATACGAAAAATGTCCAGGGCCGGATTCGCAACGCGCCAGAATAATAGATCGAACAAACGTAACCATCACACCCAGTGCGAATCCAAGAATCAGCCCTAGAGCAATAATGAGTCCTTTTTTTGGAAAAACCGGACTCAACGGCTCCAGAGCCTCTTTATCTATAACCACTAGCTTGAGAAGACCCATATCGACGTTGATATTGCGAAGACGAGCCGCCTCAGCCCGAATATGCTCTACCCCTTCAAGAAAAAGGTCCTCATCCTGGCGGCGATTCAGCATTTCTATTTGGCGATTGGATTGAAGCAATTGAAGCTCTTTAGCAATTTCCGCAATGCGACCCTCGCTGAAGTCGTCAGACTTACGCCGCATCAACGCAGATCGTTCGGCCTCCAACGCATCTACACCCATGAAATATAGAGGAATCTGCTGAGTGTTGATTTCGGTGCGCATGACATTTGAGCGACCATTAAGAGCGAGTTCACTCAACGAGGAAGGGGTGGATGGCTTTATGATACCCAAAGACCTGGCGATATGAATCGCCTCACTTAGTTGCTCCACACGATCATTTCGTCGGGTCTTCAGCTCTGACCTTAGCGCTCTGAGCTCATCCTGCAACTGTTCTTTACGCAGCGAGTCCTTTTCAGCCAGCAGCGCAATTTCGGCTTCTTTCTTAGTAAAATACGTAGAGCGTGCAGCCGCCAACTTCCCATCAAGCTCGACAAGACGATTTTTAACAATTACGCCCAAATCAGAAGCAATTTGAGCGCGTTCCAGCGTAATAGCATAGTTGACAAATCCATTTAGAATAGCGACACCATCTACACCTTTCAGGTAACTCATTTCGACCTTTACAAAGGCATTGAGAGCATCAGGCTTTTTCGGATCAGGCAATATAAGAGTAAAGGAGTTTCGATTGAACTCTTCAAAGCTTTGCTCAAGAGTTCTTCCGGGACGCACAAATGTCTCAAACAGTTTTTGATTCGCACGAAAAAAACCGAGCCGGGTGTCATAAGCCTCCAAGGATGCACCCACCATCGTCAGAGCATCTTTCGGTAGAAGAGCATAGACTCCAGAACGATTGAGAGCATCAAGCTCATTGATGGCGGTAGGACGCAGAACGCTGGACACCGCGTATACCGGGACAGCGGCAAAGGCATAGACAGCCGCAAGCACTCCTATAGATAGCGTGACGAGCGCAATAACTGCCTTCTGCAACCATACGACTCGAAGAAGAGCTAGCAGGTCTGTTTCACTGGATGTGCGAATCGGTGGGGCGCGGAAACTACTACTCACAACAAGGACCTGCCTTCAAAAAGAAACTGCGGGCTCGTTATGCAATGGTTCTGTAGTTTATTTTTTTTGCTGACAAGCTCTACGTCTCTGCCGAGTCTTGAAAGCTACAGAACGACTGTAATCGAGAATAGAGAGCATTTTGCCATCTACTCATCACATTACAAGACTTGACGTGTCTGTAGGATAACTTTGACTCCGCCGGGGATTTTTCAGAAGCGAATAAAAATGCAAAAAACCGTCCGCTGTCGCGGCGAGACCAGAATCTAAGTCAATCGCTCGCCTTTCGTACGATTCGAAGTCGTGCTACGGCGCCTTTTTTGCCTGACCAAGACACCAAGGATTGGCCCAATGGCCATCCCCACAATCAAAGAGAGTACAACAAAAAAGGATACTGGCAAGGGTAAAGTCCCCCACCCAAGGAACGACAAGACAACCTCTTGTTGATTCTCAAGTACAAAAAACCCGACGCCGAAGAGAATAATCAGAATTGTCAATATCAGGACAAAACGCCCGAGTCGGCACATACGGTTCTCCCTCTCCAAAAAAACTTAGACGCTCTCTTCCTCATCCTCATTCACCCGATCCCGCAATTCCTTCCCCGGCTTGAAATGAGGCACAAACTTCCCATCCAGACTCACCGACTGCCCAGTCTTAGGATTCCGCCCTACCCTTGGCGCACGGTAGTGCAGCGAAAAACTCCCAAACCCACGAATCTCAATCCGATCCCCGGTAGCCAGGCACTGCGACATCTGTTCAAGCATGGTCTTGATAGCCAGCTCCACATCCTTGGATGAGAGCAGCCCTTGATGGGTGACAATTCGTTCGATCAACTCCGACTTCGTCATATTTTTCCCTTCTTTTTCAAGCAGCTAGGAAAAGCGCTTCGAAGGTTTTAGCATGACTTGGTGAATTTGAACAGCCCATGTATCAACTTATCTGCTGTTTGAATAAGGCCCGCCATTAACGATCAACATGCTCAATTGCAGATCACGAGCATGGTACGGGTGACCGCTCCAGCAGGGTTCCAACCGAACAAGTAATCACCCTCTTCGTCCTTGGCGTCGCTGGACCTGGTGATGACCTTATAGCCCTGCATCTTGCATTCGCGTGCGGCGCGTCTCTCGCACTTCTCCCAGTTATTGCCCAGCCCCGAGCAATCGACCTCAATGCCGCTGACACCGCGCCTCGCGTGAGTTTTGGCGCTGGTAGCGGTACAGCCTGCAAGCATTACCACTGCGAGCACCACGATTAGCCTGTTCATTGAAATCCTTAACAACACCGGAGCGCCTTTATCAATACTGTATTCAGCTCTGACCCCAAGCTGCATGCCTTGGTTCTTACCTGTCGATTCAACGAATTTCAGGCAAAAAAAAGGGCGACCGAAGTCGCCCTTTTTTACAGCCTTACAGAACTTAGTTCTGCTTAGCCATTGCTTCGCGCAGCAGGGAGGCCATGGTGGTCTCGCCAGTTGCAGCTTCCGGAGCCGATTTCAGGCTCTGGATTGCTTCTTTCTCTTCAACTTCGTCTTTCGACTTGATGGAGAGTTGGATCACGCGGCTCTTACGATCAACGCTGATGATCTTGGCTTCTACTTCCTGGCCTTCTTTCAGAACGTTGCGCGCGTCTTCAACGCGGTCACGGCTGATTTCGGAGGCTTTCAGAGTCGCTTCGATATCGTCGGCCAGAACGATGATGGCGCCTTTGGCGTCAACTTCTTTCACAGTGCCTTTAACGATTGCGCCTTTGTCGTTCTCTTGAACGTACTCGGAGAACGGATCGCTTTCCAGTTGCTTGATACCCAGGGAGATGCGCTCGCGCTCTGGGTCAACCGACAGGATAACGGTGTCCAGCTCGTCGCCCTTCTTGAAACGACGAACAGCTTCTTCGCCAACTTCGTTCCAGGAGATGTCGGACAGGTGAACCAGGCCGTCGATGCCGCCGTCCAGACCAATGAAGATACCGAAATCGGTGATCGACTTGATGGTGCCGGAGATTTTATCGCCCTTGTTGAACTGGCCAGAGAAATCTTCCCATGGGTTAGATTTGCACTGCTTGATGCCCAGGGAGATACGACGACGCTCTTCGTCGATGTCCAGAACCATAACTTCCACTTCGTCGCCGACTTGTACGACTTTCGAAGGGTGGATGTTTTTGTTGGTCCAGTCCATTTCGGAAACGTGTACCAGGCCTTCTACGCCTTCTTCCAGCTCAGCGAAGCAGCCGTAGTCGGTCAGGTTGGTAACACGCGCGGTGACGCGAGTGCTTTCTGGGTAACGGGCTTTGATAGCGACCCATGGATCTTCACCCAGTTGCTTCAGGCCCAGGGAAACACGGTTGCGCTCGCGATCGTATTTCAGAACCTTGACATCGATCTCGTCGCCAACATTGACGATTTCGGAAGGATGCTTGATACGCTTCCAAGCCATGTCGGTAATGTGCAGCAGGCCATCGACGCCACCCAGATCGACGAATGCGCCGTAATCGGTGAGGTTCTTGACGATACCTTTGACTTGTTGGCCTTCCTGCAGGGATTCCAGCAGAGCTTCACGCTCGGCGGAGTTCTCTGCTTCCAGGACGCTGCGACGGGAAACGACAACGTTGTTGCGCTTCTGGTCGAGTTTGATGACCTTGAATTCGAGTTCTTTGCCTTCCAGGTGCGTGGTGTCGCGCACAGGACGAACGTCGACCAAAGAACCTGGCAGGAACGCACGGATGCCGTTAACGTCGACAGTGAAGCCGCCTTTAACCTTACCGTTGATAACGCCCTTGACCACTTCTTCAGCTGCGAAGGCTGCTTCGAGAACAATCCAGCATTCAGCGCGCTTGGCTTTTTCACGGGACAGCTTGGTTTCACCGAAACCGTCTTCAACCGAGTCCAGAGCAACGTGAACTTCGTCACCGACATTGATTGTCAGATCACCAGCATCGTTGTAGAACTGTTCCAGCGGGATCAGAGCTTCAGACTTCAGACCAGCGTGAACGGTTACCCAGCGAGCTTGGTAATCGATATCAACGATAACACCGGTGATGATGGAGCCTGCCTGAAGGTTCAGGGTTTTTAGGCTTTCTTCAAAGAGTTCCGCAAAGCTTTCGCTCATTTTAATTCCTGTTGATAAGGGCGAAGAATACGCCCATCTCCACACCCCAGACGGTGTGGGTCAGTTTCAGTTAAAAGAAGCCACCGCAGGACTATGACTGGTCCCCTGCGGCCTTCTTGATCACCCGGCGATATCGCGAATGGCGATTTCACTCAAGATGCGTTCCAGCACCTGCTCGATGGACAACTCCGTGGAATCCAGCTGTATGGCATCAGCCGCCGGCTTTAGCGGGGCTACTGCGCGCTGGGTATCACGCTCATCGCGTGCACGGATCTCATCTAGCAGACTCGACAGACTAACACCATCGACTTTGCCCTTCAACTGCAAGTAGCGGCGGCGAGCCCGCTCCTCGGCGCTGGCGGTCAGGAAAATCTTCAGCGGCGCCTCGGGAAACACGACCGTGCCCATGTCACGGCCATCGGCCACCAGGCCCGGCGGCTCCTGGAAAGCCCGCTGACGCTGCAACAGCGCATCACGCACAGCCGGCAGCGCGGCAACCTGGGAAGCCCAGGAGCCGACCTGCTCGTTACGCAAATCATCGGTCACATCGTCCCCTTCCAGGATGATGCGCTGGGGATGACCTTCCGTCGCGCCGACGAACTGCACATCGAGGTGCGCGGCCAACAGCTTCAGGGATTCTTCGTTGGTCAGGTCGACGCCATGGTTGCGTGCGGCAAACGCCAGCAGGCGGTACAGCGCGCCGGAATCCAGCAGGCACCAGCCCAGGCGCTTGGCCAGGATGCCGGCGATCGTGCCTTTGCCCGAGCCGCTTGGCCCGTCGATGGTAATCACCGGTGCTTTGATATTCACAATTGAGCCTCTTGGGCAACACGGATGCCGACGTGGGCACACAGTGTAAGAAAGTTCGGAAAAGACGTAGCAACATTGGCACAGTCATGGATACGAATCGGCGCAGCCGCCCGCAGGGAAGCCACACTGAAGGCCATGGCAATCCGGTGATCACCATGGGCATGGACTTCACCACCGCCCATCAGGCCACCGTCAATGATAATCCCATCGGGGGTCGGTTCACACTTCACCCCCAACGCCAGCAGACCGTCGGCCATGACCTGGATACGGTCGGACTCCTTCACACGCAACTCTTGCGCCCCCCGCAACACGGTTCGCCCTTCAGCGCAGGCCGCCGCGACGAACAGCACCGGGAACTCGTCGATCGCCAACGGCACCAGCACCTCAGGGATCTCGATCCCTTTCAACGCAGCCGCCCGCACACGCAGGTCAGCGACAGGCTCGCCACCCACTTCGCGCGGGTTCTCCAAGGTGATATCTGCCCCCATCAATCGCAGGATATCGATCACCCCGGTGCGGGTCGGGTTGACGCCGACATGCTCCAGCAGCAACTCGGAACCCTCGGCAATCGAAGCCGCCACCAGGAAGAAGGCCGAAGAGGAGATGTCCCCCGGCACTTCAATATGGGTCGCCGTCAGTACATGACCCGACTCCACCGACGCAGTAGCACCTTCCACCGCAACCGGGTAACCAAACCCGCGCAACATACGCTCGGTATGGTCACGGGTCGGCGCAGGCTCGGTCACCGCGGTTTTACCTTCGGCATACAACCCTGCCAGCAGCAGGCAGGATTTGACCTGGGCGCTGGCCATCGGCATTGCATAGCTCATGCCTTTCAGCGCCTGGCCACCACGAATGGTCAGCGGCGGACGCCCTTCCGGCCCGGTCTCGATCACCGCGCCCATGTCTCGCAATGGCTTGGCCACGCGGTTCATCGGGCGCTTGGACAGGGAAGCATCGCCGATCAACACGCTGTCAAAGCGTTGCGCCGCCAACAACCCGGACAGCAGGCGCATGGACGTACCGGAATTACCCAGGTAGATCGGCCCCGGCGCCGGCTTCAAGCCATGCAAGCCCACGCCATGAATAGTCACGCGCCCATGGTGCGGCCCCTCAATCACCACGCCCATGTCGCGAAACGCCTGCAGGGTCGCCAGGGCGTCTTCACCCTCAAGGAACCCTTCCACCTCCGTCACACCCTCGGCCAACGAGCCGAGCATGATCGAGCGATGGGAGATCGACTTGTCACCCGGCACCCGGATACGCCCGCTCAAGCGGCCGCCTGGGTTGGCGAGGAAGGTCAGGTCATCGGCGTTCACAGCGGTTTCCATATAGGCCCGGCGAGCCAGGATCTTGCTGAAATGCTCACGCGCCACCCGCGCACGGGTGAACACGCCCAATAATTGATGGCCATCCCCGGCATCGACCGCATCGCGCAAGGCGTCGAGGTCACTGCGGAAGGTGTCCAGGGTGCGCAACACCGCTTCGCGATTGGCGAGAAAGATGTCGTGCCACATCACCGGATCGCTGCCGGCAATCCGCGTGAAATCGCGGAAGCCACCGGCGGCGTAACGGAAAATCTCGAGGTTTTCGTTGCGCTTGGCCAGGGAGTCCACCAGGCCGAATGCCAGCAGATGCGGCAAATGGCTGGTCGCCGCCAGCACTTCGTCGTGGCGTTCGACCTGCATATGCTCCACGTCCGCCCCCAGCTCACGCCAGAGACGATCCACCACGGCCAGCGCGGCCGGATCGGTTTGTTCCAGTGGCGTCAGGATCACTTTATGGCGGCGGAACAGCTGCGCATTGGACGCCTCCACCCCGCTCTGTTCGGAACCGGCAATCGGATGGCCCGGCACAAAACGCGACGGCATGCCGCCAAAGGCCTGTTGCGCCGCACGCACCACATTGCCCTTGGCACTGCCGACGTCCGTCAGGATCGCCTGGCCCAGGTCCATGCCGGCCAGTACCGCCAGCAGTTTCTCCATCGCCAGGATCGGCACAGCGAGCTGGATGACGTCAGCACCCTGACACGCCAGCGCCAGGTCCGCCTCACAGCGATCCACCACGCCCAACTCCACCGCCAGCTTGCGTGATTGCGGGTCCAGGTCCACCCCGACCACTTCCCTACATAGCCCGCTCTCGCGCAGGCCTTTGGCAAAGGAGCCGCCGATCAATCCCAGCCCCACTACCACCAGGCGACCGATCATAGGCACAGCAGGTTGCAATGCAGTGACATCAACCACGAGCCAGGACCTTGGCCAACGCCTCCAGGAAGCGGCTGTTTTCAGCCGGTAACCCGATGGTGATCCGCAGGTGGTTCGGCATGCCGTAGTTGGCCACCGGCCGCACGATCACACCTTCGCGCAGCAGCCCCTGGAATACCGGGGCAGCCACTTGGCCAAGGTCGACACAGATGAAGTTGCCCTTGGAGGGAATCCAGCCCAGGCCCAGTTCACGGAAGCCATCCTGCAACTGCAGCATGCCGCTTGCGTTGATGCGACGACCTTCTTCCAGGTATTCGGCATCCTTCACCGCCGCACAGGCGGCTGCCAGGGCAAGGCTGTTAACGTTGAATGGTTGGCGCACACGGTTCAGCACATCGGCAACCACCGCCGTCGACAAGCCGTAGCCAACCCGCAACGACGCCAGCCCATAGGCCTTGGAGAAGGTTCGCGACACCAGCAGGTTTGGGTAGGTCGCCAGGAAATCCAGGCCGTCCGGCAGGTCGCTGCCTTCGGCGTACTCGATGTAGGCTTCGTCCAACACCACCAGCACATGCTCAGGCACGTCTTGCAGGAAGTCGTTGAGCGCTTGCGCATCGAACCAGGTGCCGGTCGGGTTGTTTGGGTTCGCGACAAACACGACGCGGGTCTGGGCGTCGATGGCGGCCAGCATGGCCGGCAGGTCATGGCCCCAGTCCTTGGCAGGAATCACGCGGGCGTCGGCACCGACTGCCTGGGTGACGATCGGGTAAACCGCAAACGCGTGCTCGCTGAACACGGCGTTCAGCCCCGGCGCCAGGTAGGCACGGCCGACCAGCTCGAGGATGTCGTTGGAGCCATTACCCAGGGTTACCTGGTTCAGCTCGACCCGGCATGTTTCTGCCAGCAGCGACTTGAGGGCGAAGCCATTGCCGTCCGGGTAACGGGTCAGCTCGGCCAACTCTTCGCGAATCGCCGCCAATACCTTGGGGCTTGGACCCAGTGGATTCTCGTTACTCGCCAGCTTGACGATTTTGGAAGGATCCAGGTTCAACTCACGCGCCAGCTCGTCCACAGGCTTGCCCGGAACGTAAGGCGACAGTTGTTGCACGCCCGGCTGAGCCAGGGCGAGGAAGTTGCCACTCATGTTAAAGCCTCACAAAACCGCTTTCGGGTAAGAGCCCAGCACCTTGAGCGCCACGGCTTCCTGACTGATCTTCTCCAGCACGCCCTTGACCAGCGGGTCGCGGTGGTGGCCGATGAAGTCGATAAAGAACACGTAAGTCCATTTACCGCTGCGCGAAGGACGCGTCTCGATACGCGTCAGGTCAATCCCGTTGTCGTGGAACGGCACCAGCAGCTCATGCAGCGCGCCGGGCTTGTTGCTCATGGAGACGATGATCGAGGTCTTGTCGTCGCCGGTCGGCGGCACTTCCTGGCTGCCGATCATCAGGAAGCGCGTGGAGTTGTCCGGGCGATCCTCGATTTTTTCGGCCAGGCGCGTCAGGCCATACAAGCCAGCCGCCATATCACCGGCGATCGCCGCCGAATTCCACTCACCCTTGACCCGCTTGGCCGCTTCGGCGTTGCTGGACACCGCCACGCGCTCGACATTCGGGTAATGGGCGTCCAGCCACTTGCGGCACTGGGCCAGGGACTGGGCGTGGGAATAGATGCGGCTGATGCTGTCGGTCTTGGTGCTCTCACCCACCAGCAAGTGATGGTGGATGCGCAGCTCGACTTCGCCGCAGATCACCATGTCGTGCTCGAGGAAGCTGTCCAGCGTGTGGTTGACCGCGCCTTCGGTGGAATTTTCCACCGGCACCACGCCAAAGTTCACCGCACCGGCCGCCACTTCACGAAACACTTCGTCGATGGCCGCCATTGGCTTGCTGATCACCGCGTGGCCGAAGTGCTTCATGGCCGCCGCTTGGGTGAAGGTGCCTTCCGGGCCTAGGTAAGCCACTTTCAGCGGCTGCTCGAGCGCCAGGCACGACGACATGATTTCACGGAACAACCGCGCCATCTCTTCGTTGCCCAGCGGGCCCTTGTTACGCTCCATGACGCGCTTGAGCACCTGGGCTTCACGCTCCGGTCGGTAGAACACCGGCACTTCGCCTTCAGCCAGGGACGCCATCTTCACCCGTGCCACTTCCTGGGCGCAGCGCGCACGCTCGCTGATCAGCTCCAGGACCTTTTCGTCCAGGCTGTCAATGCGTACCCGCAGGGCCTTGAGTTCTTGTTCAGACATTAGCCGTGTTCCTTTTCGAACTCTGCCATGTAGGCAACCAGCGCGTTGATCGCGTGGATGTCGACAGCGTTGTAGATGGAGGCGCGCATGCCACCTACCGAACGGTGGCCCTTGAGGTTCAGCAGGCCGCGTGCGTCGGCACCAGCCAGGAATGGCTTGTCCAGGCGGTCGTCAGCCAGGCGGAACGGCACGTTCATCCACGAGCGGTCAGTCAGGTTGATCGGGTTACTGTACAGGCCGCTGGCGTCGATGAAGTCGTACAGGGTGCGCTTCTTCTCTTCGTTGAGCTTACCCATGGCGGCGACACCGCCTTGCTCTTTCAACCACTCGAACACCAGGCCCGACAGGTACCAGGCGAAGGCCGGCGGGGTGTTGTACATCGAGCCATTGTCGGCTGCGACCTTGAAGTTGAGCATGGTCGGGCACAGCGAGCGGGCGCGACCCAGCAGGTCTTCACGGACGATGTTGACCAGGATGCCGCTCGGGCCGATGTTCTTCTGCGCGCCGGCGTAGATCATGCCGTAGCGCGACACGTCGATAGGCCGCGAGAGGATGTCCGAGGACATGTCGCACACCAGCGGGACGTCACCGACTTCCGGCACCCAGTCGAACTCCAGGCCACCAATGGTTTCGTTCGCGACGTAGTGCACGTAGGCCGCATCCTTCGACAGCTTCCATTCGTTCTGACCTGGAATGGCGAAATAGTCGTAGGGCTTAGCGGTGCCGGCCACGTTGACGTGACCGTAGCGCGAGGCCTCTTCAATAGCCTTCTGCCCCCAGATACCGGTGTCGATGTAGTCGGCAGTGCCGTCTTCCGGCAGCAGGTTCAGCGGGATCTGGGCGAACTGTTGGCTCGCGCCCCCCTGCAGGAACAGCACTTTGTAATTGGATGGGATGTCCAGCAAGTCGCGCAGATCCTGCTCGGCCTTGGTGGCAATGGACACGAACTCATCGCTGCGATGGCTCATTTCCATCACGGAGAGGCCTTTTCCATGCCAGTCGAGGAGTTCACCCTGCGCACGCTGCAGGACTGCTTCAGGAAGCGCCGCGGGACCGGCACAGAAGTTATAGGCTCTCTTGCTCACATCCAATCTCTCTGATCTGGTGGGACTGAAATCAAACACTGCAGGAGCGAGCTTGCTCGCGAAAAACCCGAGAGCGCAAGGGCGCATCAGGCACCTCGCGTTATCGTTGACGATTTTCGCGAGCAAGCTCGCTCCTACAGGGGGCGGCGTTGTTCTTTCAAAGGGGACAAACAACAAGGGGGCGAATCTTCATCCGCCCCCTGTGTGTCCGCTTATTCCTGCGGTTCTTCTTCGTCTGCGGCAGCATCGAGGGTTGGCTCGTCGACGTTGTCATCGCCCGTTGCGATCACCTCGCCTTCAAACTCCTCACCTTCCAACTCTTCGCCTTCCACTTCCGACGGTTCCTGGACACGCTCCAGGCCGACCAGTTTTTCGTCCTTGGCCAGCTTGATCAGGGTCACACCCTGGGTGTTACGGCCCAGGCTCGACACTTCAGCCACACGGGTACGTACGAGGGTGCCCTGGTCGGAAATCAGCATGATTTCCTCGCCGTCGAGCACCTGGACCGCGCCGACCAGACGGCCGTTGCGGTCGTTGCTGACCATGGCGATAACGCCCTGGCCGCCACGCTTGTACTCCGGGAACTCGCTGATGGCGGTGCGTTTGCCATAACCACGCTCGGAAGCGGTGAGGATCTGGCTGCCTTCTTCCGGGATCAGCATCGAAATCAGCTTCTGCCCTTCCGGCAGGCGCATGCCGCGCACACCGCGGGCGGTACGGCCCATGGCACGGACGTCGGATTCCTTGAAGCGTGTCACTTTGCCGCCGTCGGAGAACAGCATGACTTCACGCTCGCCATCGGTGATGGCCGCGCTGATCAGTACGTCGCCTTCGTCCAGCTCCAGGGCGATCAGACCCACGCTGCGCTGGCGGCTGAAGGATTCCAGCGGGGTCTTCTTCACGGTGCCTTTGGCGGTGGCCATGAAGATGAAGTGACCTTCGGTGTATTCCTCAACCGGCAGCATGGTGGTGATGTATTCATCACTGTCCAGCGGCAGCAGGTTGACCAACGGACGACCACGGGCAGCACGGGAGGCTTCCGGGATTTCGTAGGTCTTGAGCCAGTACACCTTGCCCTTGCTGGAGAACAGCAGCAGCGTGGTGTGGCTGTTGGCGACCAGCAGGTGAGCAATGTAGTCCTCATCCTTCACGCCGGTAGCCGATTTACCTTTACCACCACGACGCTGGGCCTGGTACGCAGCCAATGGCTGGGTCTTGGCATAACCACCGTGGGAGATGGTCACCACGCGCTCTTCTTCCGGGATCATGTCACCCAGGGTCAGGTCGAGGCGAGCATCGAGGATTTCGGTGCGGCGCACGTCGCCGTATTCGGCGCGGATCACTTCCAGCTCTTCGCGGATCACTTCCATCAGGCGCACGGCGCTGTTGAGGATGCGGATCAGCTCGCCGATCTGGTTGAGGATCTCCTGGTACTCGGCCAGCAGCTTCTCGTGCTCCAGGCCGGTCAGGCGGTGCAGGCGCAGTTCCAGGATAGCCTGGGCCTGTTCCGGCGACAGGAAGTACTTGCCGTCACGCAGGCCGTATTGCGGGTCCAGTGTCTCCGGGCGGCACGAGTCGGCACCGGCACGTTCAACCATCGCCACGACGGCGCTGGATTCCCACGGCATCTTGATCAGCGCTTCCTTGGCTTCCGACGGCGTCGGCGAAGCCTTGATCAGGGCGATGACCGGGTCGATGTTCGACAGTGCTACAGCCTGGCCTTCCAGGATGTGGCCGCGCTCGCGGGCCTTACGCAGTTCGAACACGGTACGGCGGGTAACGACTTCGCGACGGTGACGTACGAAGGCTTCCAGCAGATCCTTGAGGTTCAGGATGCGCGGACGGCCGTCGATCAGTGCAACCACGTTGATACCAAACACGCTTTGCAGTTGGGTCTGGGCGTAGAGGTTGTTGAGGATCACCTCAGGCACTTCGCCACGACGCAGCTCGATCACCACGCGCATACCGTCTTTGTCGGATTCGTCGCGCAGCTCGGTGATGCCTTCGAGCTTCTTCTCTTTAACCAGCTCGGCGATCTTCTCGATCAGACGCGCCTTGTTCAACTGGTACGGGAGTTCGGTGATGACGATCTGCTGACGGCCACCGACCTTGTCGATGTCTTCGATCATCGAGCGGGCGCGCATGTAAATGCGGCCGCGACCGGTGCGGTAGGCTTCGATGATGCCGGCACGACCGTTGATGATCGCGGCGGTCGGGAAGTCTGGACCGGGAATGTATTGCATCAACTCATCGACGGTCAGCTCAGGGTTGTCGATAAGCGCCAGGCAACCGTCGATGACTTCACCGAGATTGTGCGGCGGGATGTTGGTGGCCATGCCCACGGCGATACCGCTGGAACCGTTGACCAGCAGGTTGGGGATCCGGGTCGGCATGACCGCCGGGATCATTTCGGTGCCGTCGTAGTTCGGCACCCAGTCCACGGTTTCTTTATGCAGGTCTGCCAGCAGCTCGTGCGCCAGCTTGGTCATGCGCACTTCGGTGTATCGCATGGCTGCGGCGTTGTCGCCGTCGACCGAACCGAAGTTGCCCTGGCCGTCTACCAGCAGGTAGCGCAGGGAAAACGGCTGGGCCATCCGAACGATGGTGTCGTACACCGCAGTGTCGCCGTGAGGGTGATACTTACCGATCACGTCACCGACAACACGGGCAGATTTCTTGTACGGCTTGTTCCAGTCGTTACCCAGCTCGCTCATTGCGAACAGCACACGCCGGTGCACGGGCTTCAAGCCATCGCGCGCATCAGGCAGTGCCCGACCGACAATTACGCTCATCGCGTAGTCGAGGTAGGACTGTTTCAGCTCGTCTTCGATATTGACCGGGAGGATTTCTTTGGCCAGTTCGCCCATGAGAAGCCTGATTCCTTTTTCGGGTGAAACCTCGTCGCATCCATATGGGACGAACGAAGCTCGCCGTTGCCGGCACACTGCCTGACAACGACTTACGACAAATCAACGAGTTATGACACGGATCTGCACGTTATGGGCAACCCCTGGGGGCGGCCCTGGAAACCGCCGGATGTTATCACAATCGCCGCCACGCACCTATCCCCCTGATGCGCATGGAGACTAGTAATTTGACGGATGACAGGCTTGAGGGCGACGAGAGGGGCTCAGAGATGGGGTGGTGCTTTTTTTTGAGGGCGGATCCGTGGGTTTTATTGACTTTCAGGGCCAATCGGGGGCAAGCCCCCTCCCACATTTCGACTGTGTTCACCCTTCAAGTGTGGGAACGGGCTTGCCCCCGACAGCCGTTTCACCCACATCACAGCCCTCAATGCAGCCGCTTACGGCACATTAACCTGGCCAATTTCGCCGTATCCGGCCGCTCAACCACGCCCTTCTCGGTCACAATCACATCAATCAAGTCGGCCGGAGTCACATCAAATACCGGATTAAACGCATTAACCTCCAAGTGCTGCCCCATAACCTCCAGCAGCTCGCCGGGATCGCGCTCTTCCAACGCAACGTCCTCCCCCGTGGCCATCATCAGATCCAGGGTCGAACTCGGCGCCACCACCATGAAACGCACGCCGTGGTGCATGGCGCACACCGCCAATTGATAGGTGCCGATCTTGCCGATCACATCGCCGTTAGCGGCAATGCAATCGGCGCCGACGATCACCCAGGTGATGCCCTTGGTCTTGAGGATATGCGCGCCGGCCGAGTCGGCATTCACTGTGACCGGGATACCCTCGCCCGCCAGCTCCCAGGCGGTCAGCCGCGAGCCTTGCAGCGATGGACGGGTTTCATTGACATAGACGTGCTCGATCAACCCCTCCAGGAAGGCGGCGCGAATCACCCCGAGGGCCGTGCCGACACCGCCTGTCGCCAAGGCGCCGGCGTTGCCATGGGTCAAAATCGCCTGAGCGTTGCCCTGATGCTTGCGAATTCGTTCAACGCCCAACTGGGCCATGACGAAGTTGGCTTCCCGGTCGCTTTCATGGATAGCGATAGCTTCGGCTTCCAGCACCGCCAACGGATCGGCGTGCTTCCTGACGCGGTCCAGGCGATCGCGCATGCGCTTGAGCGCCCAGAACAGGTTCGAAGCGGTCGGACGGGTATCGGCCAGTAGCGCGTAGTCGTCTTCCCATGCGGCCTGCCAGTCACCGCCCTCGGCGATGCGCTCGCGAGCGGCGAGCACCAGGCCATAGGCCGCGCTGATGCCGATGGCCGGTGCACCACGCACCACCATGGCGCGAATGGCCGCAGCCACTTCATCGACCGTGGAGCAAGCCACCCAGCGCTCCTGGGATGGCAAGGCACGTTGATCGAGCAGGTGCAGCGTGCCATCACGCCAATCGATGGCCTTCACTTTCTCCGCTGCCAACAGTCGATCGCGCATCCCTCACCCCGTACTCATCAACAAAAGCCGCCGATTATAGCGATCCGCCAGCCAGGACGCTCGGGTATACTTCGCGCTTCTTTTATAGCTGCCCGGGAAGAAGCCTGCGATGACCTCCACTGCCGCCCCGCTCGACTTATTGCTACTGCCAACCTGGCTGGTACCTGTCGAACCCGCCGGCGTGGTGCTCAAGCAACACGGCGTGGGCATTCGCGATGGGCGGATTGCCTTTATCGGGCCACGGGCTGCGGCGTTGAAGCTTTCGGCCAGTGAAGTGCGCGAACTGCCGGGCATGCTGCTCAGCCCCGGCCTGATCAACGCCCACGGCCATGCGGCGATGAGCCTGTTTCGCGGCTTGGCCGATGACCTGCCCTTGATGACCTGGCTGGAAAAACACATCTGGCCCGCCGAAGCCAAGTGGGTCGACGAGGCCTTCGTGCGTGACGGCACCGACCTGGCCATTGCCGAGCAGCTCAAGGGCGGCATTACCTGCTTCTCGGACATGTACTTCTACCCCAAGGTCGCCAGCGATTGCGTGCACAACAGCGGCATGCGTGCACAGATCGCGATTCCGATCCTCGACTTCCCGATTCCCGGCGCTGGCACCGCCGATGAGGCTATCCGCCAGGGCATCGAGCTGTTCGGCGACCTCAAGCACCACCCGCGCATCAAGATCACCTTCGGCCCCCACGCGCCCTACACCGTGTGCGATGCCAACCTGGAAAAAATCCGGGTAATCGCCGAAGAGCTGGACGCCGCGATCCATATGCATGTGCATGAAACCGCTTTCGAGGTACAACAGGCAGTCGAACAAACCGGTGAACGGCCATTGGCGCGCCTGGGACGCCTCGGCCTGCTGGGCCCGCGCTTCCAGGCCGTTCATATGACCCAAATCAGCGAGGACGACCTGGCTTTGCTGGTAGAAAGCAACACCAGCGTCATCCATTGCCCGGAATCGAACCTGAAACTGGCCAGTGGCTTCTGCCCGGTGGAGCGTCTGTGGCAGGCGGGCGTCAATGTGGCCATCGGCACCGACGGCGCCGCCAGCAACAACGACCTGGACCTGCTGGGTGAAACCCGTACCGCCGCGATGCTGGCCAAGGCCGTCGCCGGCTCGGCCACCGCCCTGGATGCCCACCGTGCGCTGCGCATGGCTACGCTCAACGGTGCGCGTGCCATGGGCCTGGAAAGCGAAATCGGTTCCCTGGAAGTGGGCAAGGCGGCGGATATGGTCGCTTTCGATCTGACGGGGCTGGCGCAACAACCGATCTACGATCCGGTCTCACAGCTTATATATGCCACCGGACGCGATTGCGTGAAACACCTTTGGGTCGCCGGCAAGCAGTTGCTCGACGACCGGCAACTCACCCGCATGAATGAACAACAGTTGACCGCCACGGCCATTGCCTGGGGAAAACGCATCAGCGGGCACACCGAATAACGCTGGCTCTGAACCCGCGTGTTCAGGACCGACAAACCGATTTATCAGATTTAGAGGATTCACCATGAGCAACGTCGACCACGCCGAAATCGCCAAGTTTGAAGCCCTGGCCCACCGCTGGTGGGACCGCGAAAGCGAGTTCAAACCCCTGCACGACATCAACCCGCTGCGGGTCAACTGGATTGACGAACGCGTCAACCTGGCCGGCAAGAAGGTGCTGGACGTCGGTTGCGGCGGCGGCATCCTCAGCGAAGCCATGGCCCAGCGCGGCGCGACCGTGATGGGCATCGACATGGGCGAAGCGCCGTTGGCCGTGGCCCAACTGCACCAGCTGGAATCCGGCGTCAGCGTGGAATACCGCCAGATCACCGCCGAAGCCCTGGCTGAAGAAATGCCCGAGCAGTTCGACGTGGTCACCTGCCTGGAAATGCTGGAGCACGTGCCAGACCCGTCCTCGGTGATCCGCGCCTGCTTCCGCATGGTCAAGCCGGGCGGCCAGGTGTTCTTCTCCACCATCAACCGCAACCCCAAGGCGTACCTGTTCGCGATCATCGGCGCCGAATACATCATGAAGCTGCTGCCGCGCGGCACCCACGACTTCAAGAAATTCATCCGCCCGTCCGAACTGGGCGCGTGGAGCCGCCAGGCCGGGCTGACCGTCAAGGACATCATAGGCCTGACCTACAACCCGCTGACCAAGCACTACAAACTGGCCAGCGACGTTGACGTCAACTACATGATCCAGACCCTGCGCGAGGAGTAAGCCTGTGAAGTTGCGAGCGGTTCTCTTCGACATGGACGGTACCCTGCTGGACACCGCGCCGGACTTTATCGCCATCTGCCAGGCCATGCGCGCGGACCGTGGCCTGCCACCGATGAACCCCGAGCACATCCGCGACGAAATCTCCGGTGGTGCGCGGGCGATGGTCGCCGTGACCTTCTCGATGGACCCTGAAACGCCTGGTTTTGAAGAACTGCGCCTGGAATTCCTCGAGCGTTACCTGAAAGGCTGCGCCGTCCACAGCAAATTGTTCGACGGCATGGCCGAGCTTCTGGAAGACATCGAGAAGGCCAAGCTGATCTGGGGCGTCGTCACCAACAAGCCACTGCGCTTCGCCGAGCCGATCATGCAGCAGTTGGGCCTGGCCGAGCGTTCAGCCCTGCTGATCTGCCCGGACCACGTGAAAAACAGCAAGCCGGATCCGGAGCCCATGATCCTGGCGTGCAAGATGCTCGACCTGGACCCGGCCAGCGTGCTGTTCGTGGGCGACGACCTGCGCGACATTGAGTCTGGCCGCGATGCCGGAACGCGCACGGCGGCGGTCACCTACGGCTATATCCACCCGGACGACAACCCACGCCACTGGGGCGCGGATGTGGTGGTGGATCATCCGCTGGAACTGCGCAAGGTGTTGGATAACGCACTGTGCAGTTGCTGATCGCTCACTCGCTCTACTGACTAAGGAAGATCCAATGTGGGAGGGAGCAAGTCGAATCGTCGCACCGCCCCTCCCACATTTGGATCTTCACTGCGCTCAAGATGGGTGTTTGTAACCCGCTGAATTCTGTCGAGGCTTTTTATGTTTGATTACTCTGCACGTCCAGAACTGCTCAAAGGCCGGGTCATCCTGGTGACGGGCGCCGGTCGCGGGATTGGCGCGGCGGCGGCGAAAACCTACGCAGCCCATGGCGCGACCGTGCTGTTGTTGGGCAAGACCGAAGCCAACCTGGCCCAGGTGTATGACGAGATCGAAGCGGCCGGCCATGCGCAGCCGGTGGTGATCCCCTTCAACCTGGAGACCGCCCTGCCCCATCAATACGATGAGCTGGCAGCGATGATCGAAAAAGAATTCGGCCACCTCGACGGCCTCCTGCACAACGCCTCGATCATTGGCCCACGTACTCCGATCGAGCAGCTGTCCGGTGAGAACTTCATGCGGGTGATGCACATCAACGTCAATGCGATGTTCATGCTCACCAGCACATTGTTGCCGCTGCTCAAGCTGTCCCAGGATGCGTCGGTGGTGTTCACCTCCAGCAGCGTCGGGCGTAAGGGCCGGGCGTATTGGGGTGCTTATGGTGTGTCGAAATTTGCCACTGAAGGCTTGATGCAAACCCTTGCGGATGAGCTCGACACGGTCGCACCGGTACGCGCCAACAGCATCAACCCCGGCGCCACGCGTACCAGCATGCGGGCCCAGGCGTATCCCGGGGAAAACCCGAGCGACAACCCGACGCCGGAAGAAATCATGCCGGTGTACCTGTACCTGATGGGGCCGGACAGTACCGGCATCAATGGGCAGGCGTTTGACGCGCAGTAAGGCACACCGTTGAACCCAATGTGGGAGGGGGCTTGCCCCCGATGGCAGACTGTCAGTCACTGTATCTTTGGCTGACCCACCGCTATCGGGGGCAAGCCCCCTCCCACACTTGGAACTTAGTTCTTCACCACTTCCTCAAGCGTGAAGCGCCCCAGCGGGTTTTGCAGGAAGTTGCTCACATTCTTGCGTGAGATGTTGATGTATGGGCTGTAGTACAGGTCGATCCAGTTCACATCCTGTTTCGCCAGTTTCTGCAGTTCAACATACATCTGCTCACGCTTGACCGGGTCGGCCTCGATGCGCGCCGCCGCCACCAGCTCCTTGACCTTGTCGTTCTTGTAGCGGGTCATGTAGTTCTGGTTGGTGTCGTGGCCGAGCACGAAAGTGGTCTTCTGGTCCGGGTCGAGGATGTCGTTGGTCCAGTACATCACCGAAATATCGTACTCACCGTCCACCAGCATCTGCCAGCTTTGGGTCGGGTCGACTTTCTGCAGGTTGGCGGTCACACCGACCTTGGCCAACTGGTCCTTGATGATCACCGCGATCTGCTCGTCGGCTTCGTTGCCGGCGTTGACCACATAGTTGAGCTTCAAGTCCTTCGCGCCAGCCTTTTCCAACAGCTTCTTGGCGGCGGTCGGATCATACGGGCGTTGCAGGTTGTTGGCGTAGTGGAACAACGAGCCTTTAGGGATGTAGGAATAGGCCACCGTGCCTTGCCCGTAGGTGGCGGTTTTCACCAGCGACTGTTTGTCGATCGCCATGTCCAGCGCCTCGCGCACTTCCTGCTTGGCGAGCAGACCGTGGGCGTGGTTGATCAGCAGGTGATCTTCACGGGTGGAGGGGTCGGAGTGGATCACCACGTTCTTGTCTTTCTTCAGTTCTTCAACCCGGGAAAAGGGGACGAAGATCGCCGTGTCCAACTCGTTGTTCTGGACCATGCGCATCCGCGTGTTGTCGTCGGTCACCGAGACCCACTCCACGCCATCCAGGCTGACCTTCTTGGCCTGCCAGAAGTTCGGGTTCTTCTTCAGGATGACCCGGTCGCCCTTGCGCCATTCGTCCACGGTAAACGCGCCGGAAGTCACCGGATTTTCCGAGTAGGCGTCCTCACCCATTTTGGTCATGGCTTTTTCCGACAGGATCGAGACCGTCGGCGAGGCCAGTTGCGAGAGGAAAGCCACCGCCGGAGTCTTCAGCGTGACGACCAGGGTCTGCGGGTCTGATGCCTTGGCTGTGTTGATCAGGTTGAAGGGGTCAGCCCACAACGAAGCCTTGTTGTCACGGATACGCAGCAGGCTGAACGCGGCATCCTCGGCGGTGATCGCCGAACCATCGGAGAACTTCGCATCGCGCAGCTTGAAGGTGTAGGTCAGGCCATCCTTCGAGACGTCCCAGCTTTCTGCCAGGCCCGGCTCCATCTTGGTACCCAGGTTATCCACGCGCACCAGGGTGTCGTAGACGTTGGCGAATACCCAGGTATCGCGGTTTTGCGCGCTTTTGATCGGGTCGAACGTGGTGCTGTCTTCACGGCAGCCGATGGTGAGGACGCCGGCGGCCTGGGCAAGACCGGCGGTCAGCGACCAGGCTGTCAGCGTAGCAGCGGCGAGTAACTTCAAGTGGCGCGATTGCATGTCATAACTCCTTGTTCATGATGGGCAGGAAGGGTCAACGGTTCTTCAAGCACGCAACTGTACCGATGCTCGTGCAGGGAATGGGTAGGCGGCAACACCACGGAACACATCGTCCGGGCGTACCGGCAACGTGGGTGGAAGGCACAGCCAGTAGGCAAATTCAGGGGGCTGGGCGGCTCGCCAGGCAACGGTTCCGTAGGCAAAGGCCGATGCGGATCGATCTCCGGAATCGCCTCGATCAACGCCGCCGTATACGGATGGCGCGGCGACGTGAAGACCGCTTCCACCGGCCCTTCCTCGACGATCTTGCCCAGGTACATCACCGCCACGCGATCGCACAGGCGTCGTACGATGGCCAGGTCGTGGGCGATAAACAGGATCGCCAGGTTCATGCGCTGTTGCAGTTCCAACAACAGGTTGATGATCTGGCCCTGGATCGACACATCCAGCGCCGCCACGCATTCATCGGCGATGATCAAGCGCGGCTCCAACGCCAGCGCCCTGGCGATCCCCACACGCTGGCACTGGCCGCCACTGAGGGAGCCGGGTTTACGACTGGCCAGTTCAGGGCGCAGGCCGACCAGCTCAAGCAGCTCGTTGACGCGAGTCGGGATACGCTCTGCCGGGACTTTGCGCTGCACCCGCAGCACCTCGGCGATGGTTTCGCCGATGGTGTGGCGCGGGTTCAACGCGGCGTAGGAATCCTGGAAGATCATCGCCGTTTCATGGCGCAGGCGCGCGATGTCGACCGCGCTGCCATGGGCCATGTCGATGCCATCGAACAACACCTGCCCGGCACTGATCGGGTTGAGGTGCAGGATCGCTCTCCCCAAGGTGCTTTTGCCGCTGCCGGACTCCCCCACCAATCCCAGGGTTTCACCGGCTGCCAGGTTCAGCGACACGCCGTTCACCGCCCTCACCCACTGCTTGTTCAGGCCGAACACACCCGTGCCGGACGCGGCGAACCGCACCTCCAGGTCCTTGATCTGCAACAGGCTCATGGGCGCGCTCCCAACGGGTAGTGACACGCCACGCGCGCGCCTTCGGGCAACAGTTCGGTGCACAACGCGCCGACCTGCGGGCAACGCGGGTTGAAGCGGCAGCCATCCGGCAGCGCATCCAGCAAGGGCGGCTGGCCGGGGATGGTGCGCAGCAACGCATGGCCACTGCTGTGGGCCGGCTGGCAATCGATCAGGCCTGCGGTGTAGGGGTGTTGCGGATGGGCGAGCAGGTCGTATTTGCTGCCGTGTTCGCACAGGCGCCCGGCGTACATAACGGCGATGGAATCACAGGTTTGCGCGACCACGCCGAGGTCGTGGGTGATCATGATGATCGACAGGCCGCGCTGGTCACGCAGGTCCAGCAGCAGGCGCAGGATTTGCGCCTGCACGGTTACATCAAGGGCCGTGGTCGGTTCGTCGGCAATCAGTACTTTGGGGTTGCAGCCCAGGGCCACGGCGATCATCGCGCGTTGGCGCATGCCACCGGAAAACTCATGGGGATAGTTGTCGACCCGTACCTGGGGATCGGGAATGCCCACCTGGCGCAACACCTCGATGGCTTGTCGGCGCGCGTCTTTTTTCGACGTGCCCTGATGCAGGCGGATGCCTTCGGCGATCTGATCACCGATGCGCATCAGCGGGTCAAGGTGACTGCTGGGGTTCTGGAAGATCATGCCCAACTGCCCGCCACGCACCGCCCGCATGCCGGCGTCATCCAGTTGCAGCAGGTCCTGGCCGGCCAGGCGTACCGCACCGCCCTGCACGCGCAGGTTGGGCGACGGCAACAGGCGCATCAAGCCACGGCAGGCCATGGTCTTGCCCGAGCCGCTTTCGCCCACCAGGCCGAGGATTTCGCCTTCGGCCAGGTCAAAGGACACGCGGTCGACCAAGGTCACATCGCGCCCGGCGTTGTTGGCGATCACGCTGAGGTCTTGCACCTGCAACAGGCTCATGAGCGGTCCCCCAACACTTGCGCCACACCATCGGCCAGCAGGCTGAAGCCCATGGCCAGGCTCACGATGGCCAACCCCGGAAACGTGCAGATCCACCAGGCCGTGGTGATAAACGCCTGCCCCTCGGCAATCATCGTGCCCCACTCCGCCGTCGGCGGTTGCACGCCCAGGCCCAGGTAGCTCACGGCCGCACCGTTGAGCAGCACCAGCACCGCGTCAGACATGGAAAACACTATCGAGCCAAACATCGCATTCGGCAGCAAATGCCGGAACAGGATGCGCCCATGGCCAAAACCCAGGCTTTTGGCCGCCAGGGCAAAGTCGCTTTCCTTAAGCACCAGGATCTGTGAGCGGATCAGCCGCGCATACGACACCCAGCCGACCAGCGCCATGGCGATATAAAAACTCTTCAGGCCCGGGCCAAGGATGGCCATGATCGCCAGCATCAACACCAGGAACGGGAACGCCAGGATCACGTCGATCACGCGCATGCAGAAACTGTCGAAGCGCCCGCCGATATAGCCAGAAACGGCGCCGATAAACGTGCCGATCATGAACGGGAATATTACCCCAATGATGGCAAGCTGCAGGTCGACGCGCGCGCCCCAAATCACCCTCGAAAGGATGTCTCGACCGTAGTTATCCGTACCGAACGGATGGGCCAGACTCGGCCCCACCAAGCTGATGTCGGTGTTCTGCGCAATCGGGTCATAGGGCGCGATCCACGGTGCACACAGCGCCAGGACCAACCACAAAAGCAGTATCAAAAGCCCCCACGCGGCCGTCAGTCGGCCATTGCGAAAGCCAAAACGCAGACGCAGGCGCCATGGTGCGATCAGTGGACGGCTGCTCATTGCATTTTCACCCGAGGATCGAGGGCCACCGTGACCACGTCCGCGACAAAATTGACCACCACCGTCGCGCACGCCAGCACCATCGCCACGCCCTGCACCACCATGTAATCGCGGGTAAAAATGCCGCGCACCAGCAACTGGCCAATGCCGGGAATGGCGAACAGGCTTTCGATCACGACGGTGCCGCTGATCAGCCAGCCAATATTCACCGCCAGCAGGTTGACCGCCGGCACCAGGGAATTGGGCAACACATGACGACGGAACACCGCTGCTTCCGACAGCCCACGCGCCCGAGCGGCGGTGACGTGGTCGGCCTGCAGCTCCATCAACATGCTCGCCCGCAGGTTGCGGACCAGCACCGCCGACAGCGCCAGGGCGATGGTCAGGCACGGCAGGACCATATGGTGCGCCTTGTCCAGCCAGGTACGGCCGTAGCCGGACACCGGGAACAGCCCCCATTGCACGCTGAACAGCAGGATCAGCATCAGGCCCAGCCAGAACGCCGGCATGCCCAGGCCCACGGTGGTGAACACGCGGATCAGGTTATCCGCCCACCCGCCTTTATTGCGCGCGGCCAGCGTCGCCAGCGGCAGCGCAATCAGCAGCGCCAGCACCACGCTGCCGAGCACCAGCACCAGGGTGGGTTCGATACGGGTGACGATCAATTTCAAGGCGTCGACTTTGTACAACAATGATTGGCCGAGGTCGCCCTTGAGCAGGTTCTTCAGGAAGTAGAAATACTGCTGCCACAAAGGCTGGTCGAGGCCGTACTGGGCGCGGATTTTCAGCAAAGCGTCTGGGGTGCTGCGCGAGCCCAGCAAGGCGCGTGCCGGGTCGCCCGGGATCGAGCGCACCAGCACAAACGTGATCAGGCTGATGCCAAACAGTACCGGCAGCAATTGCAGCGGCCGGGACAGTACAAAACGGTAGCGCGCCAGGTTCATCTGTCAGCCTCGGTGGCGAGCGAGAAAGTCCAACAGTACTGGAAAATACGCGTGTGGCTCCTCGTAGAACGGCATATGGCTACTGTTGGGAAATACATGCAGTTCGGCGTGCTTGGCTGCCATCTTCATACGCATCGCGCAGGCCGGGGTGAGTTCGTCGTGCTGGCCGGTGGTGATCAGGATCGGCATGTTGAAAGCGGCCATCTCGGGGATGCGGTTCCAGTCCTTGAGGTTACCGACGTAGAGGAATTCGTTGGGGCCCTGCATGGTTTCGTAGGGCCCCATGTTCCAGTCGCCAAGGGAGCGCTTGACCGGTTCGGGCCATTCGTCCAGACGACACACATGGCGATAGTTGAGCAAGGTGATCGCGGCCTGGTACTGCGGGTGGTCCAGGGTGCCCATGGCTTCATGACGCTGCATCATGGCCACGGTTTCACTGCCCAGCGCGCCGCGCAGGCGTTCCAGCTCCTGGGACAGGTGCGGAATGTCGCCGACGGTGTTCTCGAGGATCAGGCTTTTCAGCGTGTCGGGGTAATGGATGGCGTATTCGATGCCCAGCCAGCCGCCCCAGGAATGCCCGAGCAGGTGCACGCGGCCGAGGTCCAGGGCTTGGCGTACGGTTTCGACTTCTTCGACATAACGGCGGATTTCCCACAGGGAAACATCGGTCGGTCTGGCTGATGCGCCTGTGCCAAGCTGGTCGAATGCAACCACTCGCAGGTTATGGTCCTTGAGCCAGCCATGGGCGTCGCGCAAGTAGTCACACGGCAGGCCCGGCCCGCCGTTTAGACACAAAAGCACCTCATCGCCTTCGCCAAAGCTGTAGACCACGAGGTTGTGGCCATCGACTTGCACGTTGTACTGCTGGTCGGGGGCAATTTCACGCCACATGCATACATTCCTTGTGTTGTATCGGCCTGGCGGGTAGCGGCCGTTTATCAGGCCAACACTACCGAGGATGCCGTGCGTCCATAACCTAGTATTTCTTATAGGTTTGGCCTGGCAGTCCTTCGCCGGGGCGTGGCATTCTACTTGCAGCAAGTCGAGATTCAAATGAATTCGGGAGCAGAACGGATGCTGACCAAGCTGACTGCCTTCAATCAACGTCTGATGCCGGGCAGGAGCCTGGATGAGCAGATGGACAACACGTTCATCCTCGCCCAGCAGTTGGGCTTCGATGCACTGGTGTACGACTACAGCCCGGTGCCGATCGACCAGGAGGGTGCATTGATCACCCCTTCGGTGCTGGAGCTGCGCAATACGCCGCCCGATTGGCATGCCTTGTGGTGCCGCGAAGGGTTTTACCAGATAGACCCGGTGCAACACCTGTCCCTGAGCACGGTGTCACCGTTTGTCTGGTCCTACGAAGCCAAGGCCAACACCCCGCTGCAAAAGATCATCGACCCGTGCCACGCCCCCGTGTCGTCCTACCTGCACGACCAGCAACTGACCTGTGGCGTCAGCGTGCCGATCCATCTGCCTCGGGGCGGCTTCGCTTCGCTGACGGGCCTGCGAATCGGCAAAGCTCACACCGTATTGCCGGATGCACAGCAGACCTTGTCTGACTTCAGCCTGATTTCCCACGCTTTGCAGGAAGCGGCCTACCCGCTGTTCGGCAAGGAGCTGCGCACCTACCCGCACATTCACCTGACCAAACGTGAACGCGAATGCCTCAAGTGGGCCGCCGACGGCCTCACCGCCGCCGAAATCGCTACGCAATTGAGCCGTTCACTGGCGGTTGTCACCCTGCACCTGGCCTCGGCGATGCACAAACTGGGGGCCAAGAACCGTGTACAAGCTGTGGTCCGCGCCACCCATTACCGTCTGCTGGAAGACTGATCCCCCGGCAAAACCTAGCTGTTTTGCTAGTTACCTAAATTTCGCGCGCAGACTATCGTGTCCCTGATCCTTTTTTCAGAGCAGGGCACGAAATGGAATTCATCGAAAAAATCCGCGAAGGGTATGCGGCGTTTGGCGCCTACCAGACCTGGTACCGCGTCACCGGCGACCTGTCCAGCGGCCGCACGCCGCTGGTGATCATCCACGGTGGCCCCGGCTGCACCCATGATTATGTCGACGCCTTCAAGGACGTCGCAGCCAGCGGTCACGCGGTCATCCATTACGACCAACTGGGCAATGGCCGCTCCACCCATTTGCCAGAAAAAGACCCGTCCTTCTGGACCGTCGATCTATTCCTTAAAGAACTGGATAACCTGCTGGACCACCTGCAGATCAGCGATAACTACGCGATCCTCGGCCAGTCCTGGGGCGGCATGCTCGGCAGCGAGCACGCGATCCTGCAACCCAAAGGCCTGCGCGCGTTTATCCCGGCGAACTCACCGACCTGCATGCGCACCTGGGTCAGCGAGGCCAACCGCCTGCGCAAACTGCTGCCCCAAGGCGTGCATGAAACCCTGCTCGAGCATGAAGCCGCCGGCACCTACAACGATCCGGAATACCTCGTCGCTTCGCGGGTGTTCTATGACCAGCACGTGTGCCGCGTTAACCCGTGGCCGGAAGAAGTGGCGCGTACCTTTGCCCAAGTCGACTCGGACCCCACGGTGTATCACGCCATGAGCGGTCCGACCGAGTTCCACGTGATCGGCAGCCTGAAGGACTGGAAATCCATTGGCCGCTTGTCGGCGATCAAGGTGCCGACCCTAGTGATCTCCGGCCGGCATGATGAAGCCACGCCACTGGTGGTCAAGCCGTTCCTGGATGAGATCGCGGATGTGCGCTGGGCGCTGTTTGAAGACTCCAGCCACATGCCCCACGTGGAAGAACGCCAGGCATGCATGGGTACCGTGGTGAAGTTTTTGGATGAGGCGTGTTCTATGCCGCACACAGTCCGCAAGGTTGGTTGAGTTCCGAATGTGGGAGGGGGCTTGCTCCCTCCCACATTTTTAGACCTCCGTGGTTTCAGCTTGTGCAGCTTTCGTTGGCACCTGCGCCACCAATGGAATCTCCTTGCCCTCGGCATCGAACAACTTGCCCCCCCTGAAATAGTCCCCATCCCGCAACGCCGCTACGTCGTGGAAGCACAAACTGCGCTCAGTCCCCGCCACAAACACCGACTGCTGGTCAGAGTTACCTGCGGTGAAATGGTTGAACGCCAGATTCAACAGGATCGCCATGATCGCCGACGAACTGATACCCGAGTGAAAAATGGTCGCAAACCAGCTGGGGAATTGGTCGTAGAAACTCGGCGCGGCAATCGGGATCATGCCGAAACCGATGGACGTGGCCACGATGATCAGGTTCATGTTGTTGCGGTAGTCCACCTTGGACAGGGTGCGAATACCACTGGCCGCCACGGTGCCGAACAGCACAATCCCGGCACCGCCCAGTACCGAGGTCGGTACCGCTGCGATCACCCGCCCCATGAATGGCAGCAAGCCGAGGATCACCAGGAACACCCCACCCGTTGCCACTACAAAGCGACTCTTCACCCCGGTCACTGCCACCAGGCCGACGTTCTGGGCGAAGGCGCTCTGGGTAAACGAACCGAAGATTGGCGCGAACATGCTCGACAGCATGTCGGCGCGCAGGCCGTTGCCCAGGCGTTTGGAGTCGACCTTGGTATCGATGATTTCACCCACCGCGAGGATGTCGGCTGAGGTTTCCACCAGCGTCACCATCACCACGATGCACATGGAAATGATCGCCGCGATATGAAAGGTCGGCATACCGAAATGGAACGGCGTAGGGAAACCGAACATCGGCCCCTGGGTGACGCCGGAAAAGTCCGCCATGCCAAGGAACACCGCAATCACCGTACCGATCACCATCGCCAGCAGGATCGACAGGCGCGAGATAGTCGCGCTGCCGATCTTGCTCAATAGCAGCACCAGCACCAGGGTCAACGCCGCCAGGCCGATGTTGGGCATGCTGCCGAAATCCGCCGCGCGGCTGTTACCGCCCATGGCCCAGCGCGCCGCCACGGGCATCAGGGTCAGGCCGATGGTGGTGATCACAATACCGGTCACCAACGGCGGGAAAAACTGGGTGATCCGCGAGAACACCGGGGTGATCAACAGCCCGATAAACGACGCGGCCATCACCGCCCCGAGAATCGCCGGCACCCCACCGGCGCCATCGCTGCCGACAATCGCCACCATGGTCGCCACCCCGGCAAACGACACACCCTGCACCAGCGGCAACTGACAGCCAAAGAACGGTAGGCCAAGGGTTTGCAACAGGGTCGCGAGGCCACCGGCAAACAACGATGCGGCGATCAATAGGCCAATATCCGCTGGTGACAACCCGGCCGCCTGGCCAACGATCAACGGTACCGCGACGATGCCGCCATACATGGTGAGCACATGCTGCAGGCCGTAAGCCATGTTAGCGGCGACGCCTAGATTCTCATCTTCCGGCCGCTGCGGTGACGCCTTCGGGATAGTCATGGTGAGGGGTTCTCTGTTTTTGTTGTGCGGCCACTGTATGCAATCTTTAGACTGGATGTCCATAGAGTTGTATACAATCAATCGAACAAAATACCCTCCATCAGCGTTACAAAAACAATTCGACTGTGATAAGCCAGAACGCTACATGCTCAACCTGACGTGGCGAAATTCCAGGGGTTCATCAATTACGTCGGGGGAAAAAGGCGAGGACTACCGCGGCCGTGATACGGCACCGGAAGCCTTGATGCGCAGCGCGCTGATGGTCGCGGTACGACCGGGCAAGAGCGTGAAGCCGAACCTGTACCTCGGGGTGGGTTACGAGGACTGGCACAACAAGTTCGGCGTGGACGGCGGCCGGGGCAGCAGTGCGTCACGCCGACGGTGAACAGGGAAGTGACGTTCTAGGCAGCCGCCAGTTCCGAATCGTCTGCCTTCGGCCGCGCCAGCCAATAGCCCAACACGGCCAAGGGCGCGGTCGCCAGCATCACGATCGCGGTGATCAGCAACGGTTGCTCGATCATCGACGACACCAACAGGCTGCTGAGAAAGCACAGGCCCAGTTGCAGGGTGTTTTGCAGTGCCGCCGCCTTGCCGGAGTTTTCTGCAAACGGCATCAGCGCATTCGCCACCACGATCGGGTAGCTGGCGCCATTGACCAGCGCCATCAAGCAGAACGGAATCAACAAGGTGGTGAGCGTCGGCACGGTCAAGGTGGCGACCAGGTACAACGCCACCATGCTGATGCAATAGGCCAGCAGCAACCACGGCAACAGCGTCTTGCCCTGGAAACGCTGCAAAGCACTGCGGCAACTGTAGCCCCCCACCAGAAACGCCAAGGTTGGCAGCACGTAGCTCAGGCCGATGTCATTCGGGCTGTAGCCCATGTCGCCCAGGATAAAGGGCGAAGCGGTCAGCCAGGCGAAGAAGCTGGCCGAGCAGGCGGCGAAGATCATCACATTGCCGGTAAACACCCGGGAGGTGAGCAACTGCCAATAGCCAAGGCCCGCAGGTTCGCCTTCCCGCGCCCGAGGTTTCGGCACGGAGCGCAGGAACAACGTCGGCAGCAACAACAGCAACGACACGCCCAGCAATACGCCGAAGATGGCCTGCCAACCGAAGTGGTTCAGCACCATCGCGCCCAGCAGCGGCGCCAGCGCCGGCGACAACGACATCAACGGCATGATGCTGGCGAATACGCGGTGGGCCTTGTCGGCCGGGTAGCGGTCGATCACCAACGCCTGCCAACTCACGGCGGCGGAACACACGCCAATCGCCTGCATAAAGCGCAAGGCCAGCAACTGCGGCGCGGTTTCGACCCAAAACATCCCCGCGCACCCCACGACAAACAGGCTCAAGCCTGCGAGCAAAATCGGCTTGCGCCCCAGGCGGTCGGACAACGGTCCCCAGAGCAATTGCCCCACCGCAAAGCCGGCGAGGAAAATACTCAAGCTGGCGCCCACCGCCCCCGCACCAATATGCAACTGCTCGCCCATGGCGCCGAACGCGGGCAAATACATGTCCATGGCGAGGTAACCGAGCATGCTCAGCCCCGCCAGATACCAGGTGAAACCAAAAGAATTTTTCATTGAAGCCTTGTTAACCTTGCCATCAAACTATTTGCTGACTGCCGCGCATTATGAAGCTGACAGTTTCTGTGTGAAGCGATAATAATTGGCGACTGTTATCAATATTTTTGAAGGCAACCCTCATGTGGTCCGAATACTCCCTGGATGTCGTCGACGCAGTAGCGCGGCATGGCAGCTTCAGCGCCGCCGCCCAGGAACTGCACCGTGTGCCGTCAGCCATCAGTTATACCGTACGTCAACTTGAAGAGTGGCTGGCGGTGCCGCTGTTTGTGCGCCGGCATCGTGATGTGGAACTGACCCCCGCCGGCCGCCTTTTTATCGACGAAGCCCGCGGCGTGATGAAAAAAATGCTCGGCACACGGCGCCTGTGCCAGCAGGTGGCCAATGGCTGGAGTGGCCAGTTGAAGGTGGCCGTGGATTCCATCGTCAAACCCCAGCGCTGCCGGCAGTTGGTGCTGGATTTCTATCGGCAGTTTCCCGAAGTGGAATTGCTCCTGGAATACGAGGTGTACAACGGTGTGTGGGATGCCTTGGCGGATGAGCGCACCGATATTGTCATCGGCGCCACCAGCGCCGTGCCGGTGGCCAGTCACTTCACCTTTCGCGATATGGGCTTATTGAACTGGTTGTGCGTGGTCAGCGCCCGGCACCCGTTGGCGGCGGTGGAAGGTTTGCTCAATGACGACCAACTGCGCCCCTTCGCCTCGCTGTGCATGACCGACACCTCGCGCAACCTGCCCAAGCGCGACACCTGGACCCTGGATAACCAACGGCGGCTGGTGGTGCCGAACTGGGCTTCCGCCATCGATTGCCTGCGCGATGGCCTGTGCGTCGGCATGGCACCGGCGCATCAGGTGTTGCCGTGGATCGAGCGCGGTGAATTGGTGGCGCTGCAACTGACGCGCCCGTTCCCGGCCAGCCCGTCGTGCGTGGCCTGGGCCCAGAGCAAACTGTCCCCGGCCATGACGTGGTTGCTGGAGTACCTGGGGGATACCGACACCCTGAACCAGGAGTGGCTCAACGGCAGGGACCTAGCTCAATAGCCGAGTGATGGCCCGCACGATCATCTCGACCTCCTTGGTCTCCAGGGTCAACGGCGGCAGCAGGCGAATGACCTTACCCCGCGTCACGTTGATCAGCAGCCCATGCTCCTGGGCGGCGCGCTGGGCCAGGTCGCGATAGGGGCTGGCTAACTCAATACCGATCATCAGGCCCTGCCCCCGAATCGCCAGCACCTGCGGATGCTCTTCCAATTCCATGCGTAACCGCGCCAGCAAGCGTTCGCCCTGTTGCGCAGCGTTCTGTAACAAGCCTTGCTCTTCGATAATGTCCAAGACGGTGCAGCCCACCCGGCACGCCAGCGGGTTGCCGCCAAAGGTACTGCCGTGACTGCCGGGCGTGAAAAGCTCGGCTACCACAGCCCTGGCCAGGCAGGCACCGATGGGCACCCCATTGCCGAGGCCTTTGGCCAGGGTCATCACATCCGGGACAATGCCTTCATGCTGGAACGCAAACCAGGCACCGGTACGGCCGATGCCGGTCTGGATTTCGTCGAGCATCATCAGCCAGCCGTGCCGTGTGCAGTGGTCACGCAGGGCTTGCAGGTAACCCGGCGGCGCTGGCAATACCCCACTTTCGCCCTGGATGGGTTCCAGCAAGACCGCCGCGATTCGCGTGCCGAACGTCTGGGTGATTGCCTCGATCGCCGCCAGATCACCAAACCTGACCTTGAGAAAATCCCCCGGCAAGCGTTGGAAACCCAAGCGCACCGAGGGGCCATCGCTCGCCGCCATGGTGCCCAGGGTGCGGCCATGGAAGGCATTCTCCATCACCACCACCAAGGGCTCTTCGATGCCTTTTTTCCAGCCATGCAACCGCGCGAGTTTCAGCGCCGTCTCGTTGGCTTCGGCGCCGGAGTTGTTGAAGAAGGCACGGTCCAGGCCGGACAGCTGGGTCAAGCGCTGGGCCAAACGTTGCTGCCAGTCGATGCTGTAGAGGTTGGAGGTGTGCAACAACAGGCCGGCCTGTTCGCTGATGGCCGCCACCAGCTTTGGGTGGGAATGCCCGACATTGGTCACTGCCACACCCGCCACCGCGTCCAGGTATTCGCGCCCCTGCTGATCCCACAGGCGCGTGCCCAGGCCACGAGTGAAACTCAGGGCCAAGGGTTGATAGGTGGTCATCAGGCAGGCGGCGGTCATGGTGGCAGGCTCCAGTGCATCGTTGTGATAGCAGCAGTATCGTTAGCCACCTCAGCTGGATAAACTGCACTTTCCTGCAATGACTTTAAATCAGGGCTTGTTAATGGATCTGTTCCAAGCGATGTCGGTGTACGTGAAGGTGGTAGAAGCCGGCAGCATGACCGCCGCCGCCCACGCCTGCGGGATGTCGACCACTATGGTCGGCAACCACTTGCGCGCCCTCGAACAACGCCTGGGCGTCAGCCTGCTCAAGCGCACTACCCGCAAACAGAGCCTCACGGAATTCGGCGGCCAGTATTACCAGCGCTGCCAGGAAGTGCTGGGACTGGTGGCCGACTCCGAGCAACTGGCCGAACAGGCCCACAGCGACATCCCCAAAGGCACCCTGCGCATCACCGCGCCACCCGCCTTCGGCACCGAACGCCTGGCGCCGGCCCTGAGCGAGTTCTCACAACGCTACCCGCTGATCAAGCTGTACGTGGTGCTCAGCAACCAGCGCGTGGACATGGTCGACAGCGGCTTTGACGTAGCGATCCGCCTGGGCGAACTGGAACCCTCAAGCCTGATCGCCCGACCGATGCAGGACTACACCATCACCCTGTGCGCCTCACCGGATTACCTGGCCCGACGGGGTACGCCACAGGCGCCCGAGGATCTGCAACAGCATGACTGCCTGGCGTTCGCCTATCCTTCCACCGACGACTGGCGCAACGCCGATAAGCTGTGGCGCATGACCGGCGCAGAAGGCGAAGTGGAAATCCCGGTGTCCGGCTCGCTGACCATCAATAGCTCCCAGGCCTTGCGCCAGGCAGCCGTGCAAGGCATGGGGATCGTCATGCTGCCGGATGCCCTGGTGCAGCCGGACCTGCAGTCCGGCAAGCTGGTGGCCTTGCTGACCACCTATCAACTGCCCAGCCGGCCCATGCATTTGCTGTACGGTCAGGATCGTTATCGCTTGCCGAAGCTGCGCGCCTTTGTCGATTTCGCCCTGGAAAAGTGGGCGCGCTAGAAGCCCACACCCAGCTCGCGCAATCGCCCAGCCGTCTGCTCGGCAGACACATGGTGAATACCTTGCCAGCCGAGGCCGATGGCCGCATCGATATTGCCGGCGACATCATCGATAAACACCACTTCCCCCGGCTGGATGTCCGGCAGGTACACCCGTATCTGGCTGAGGCTGGCGTGATAGATCGCCGCATCGGGCTTGATCAACTTCAACTCGCCAGACACCACGATGTTGCGAAATTTGCGAAGGAAGGGGTAATTGGCGAGCGCATAGGGAAAGGTCTCCGCCGACCAGTTTGTGAGCCCAAACAGTGGCATGTTGGCCTGATGCAGCGCGTTGAGAATTGCCACGCCTTCG
Source organism: Pseudomonas sp. SB113 (assembly GCF_040754745.1). Taxonomy (NCBI): domain Bacteria; kingdom Pseudomonadati; phylum Pseudomonadota; class Gammaproteobacteria; order Pseudomonadales; family Pseudomonadaceae; genus Pseudomonas; species Pseudomonas sp. SB113. Next base: position 18,062 of record NZ_JBFMHW010000024.1, on the reverse strand, counting down.
GGCAACGGGCCACGCAGCATTTCGTGCCATCGGTCGTAGTAGGCCGCGATCAAGGGTTCATGGTGGGGGTATTGATCGATCAGGATTTGCGTGGCTTCGGCCAATGGCCGCCCCGCATCCTGCTCGGTGTTCCAGGCCTGGGTACAGATGTTATCGAGGAACCACTGCCGCTCTTGATCGTCGGCAATCAGCTTGCGGTAGAGGTGTTGCGGGTTCCAGTCGAACAGTACACCGCCAAAGTCAAACACTACTGCGCGGATCGTCATGGGTTCCTCCTTTTGTGCAACGCCAGGGTCAGGACAGTTTGGCATGTACCCGGCCCCTAACAGCAAGTAAGCACGAGTAGGATTGTTCTGAGATTCAAACAAGGCGTGCGCGGGGAACCCGCAGCTTCCCTTGTTAATAAAGGTCTTTAGCTTTAAGGCGCGGATTCTATCTCACATAGATAGTCACACTTGTTCTTCCCGTTTGAAGGCGCCCTCACTTTAATCTCGGGCGTCCAACTCAAGGAGCTAGCGTCTGGAGGGAATCATCGAACTTCGCTGTGGATATGACTCGGAGAAACTTCAATGACAAGCATAACCTCTTCAATGACCTCCCCTTCCGCATACAGCCTTGCCGCGCTGCAAAACTATCTCGCCCAAGGCGCAAATACTCCCACAGCAGTGCTGGTCGATCGGGTCAAGGACGAAACAGGCATCGTGCCAAGCCATCTTGCCCCCTTGCAAGACATCGCAATGACCACCAACTCCATCATAGGCATACGCCCGGTCGAAACCGTCGCAACAGGCCTGATAGAAGCCGGGCACCCCACCAAGGACTTCCATATCAAAGGCAAGAGCGCCAACTGGGGCCCTCAGGCAGGTCTGATCTGTACAGACCAGGCATTCAGCAAACTTGAACAAGTTGCCGAAAAAACACCAGCCAAAGTAGCCAACGCCAATGAGCAAATCCAAGCGTGTATCCAAGAAGGCCATGCAGTTGCAACGCCCCTGCAGCTGTCGAGCCAGCGCCTTGATGTATTGGTCAAGCTCGGCCACATAACCCAACTGGCCGTTCAAGGCGCTGACGGCACATTGCAATTAAGCGCCCGTGGGCCCAGTCAGCAAACCTATACATTCGAAGGCCATCGCACGTCACCTTCAAGCGACAGCTACTTCATCACCCATCAGGGCAAGCCCCTTGAAGTGCTGGCCAAGCATGCAGAAGGCAAACCGTTGACCGCCGATTACGACCTGCACCTGATCGCGCCCCATATCAACGACTTCGGCCCCCAAGACAAACTCCCCGTACCGGACGTGGCCCACAGTGTCTTCAAGGGTCGAGTTGAACGCTATAAGCAAGTTCCTGAGGTACTACGCGCAGACTTCGACAGCCCCGGCCATTTCTACCGGAAAGAAGATCCCCACCTTGGCAACGCAACACCACGGATAGAGCAGATGATAGGGCTGATCAATCAAAAATTGGTCGGCGAGGGAGAGAGAGTGGTTCATCACAACGCGGACTCGGGCAGCCCGGCCACGGAAGTGGCTGCCAATTACCCGGCGACGTTTTTCCTACCGGTAAAACTGGGTCGATTCGATGAAATCAGCATCATCCACGACAGCAGGGAAATGGCAGAACTGATCAAGACCGCCAAGGACAGCGGTTATTACGTACCGCTGAATCCCCTGTGGGAGAAAGAAGTGACCAACGTGAGGCGGTCCGCCTTCACCCAGGCAAAAAAAATAGCCTTGCCTGAATCATGACTGGGAAGACAGCGGCCTGATAACCCGATGATCAGGCCGCTATCAGTCACATCATTTACGCTTGGATCAAGCCATTGATCTTCACGGTCGGATTCACGTCAGCGTCGTAGTCCACGCCATCGACTTCAAAGCCGAACAAGCGCAGGAACTCAGCCTTATAGCCGGCGAAATCGCTGATCTCGTTGACGTTCTCGTCGGTGACCTGGTTCCACAAGGCCGCCACGGCGTCCTGGACCTTGGGTTCCAGTTCGGCCAGGTCGGCACGCAGGCGACCGTCAGCGTCGAGCTTCGGCTGGCTGCCGTACAGGCTGTCCTTGAACAGGCCGTAGACCTGCTCGATGCAGCCTTCGTGGGTGCCCTGCTCTTTCATCACTTTGAACAGCAACGACAAGTACAGCGGCATGATCGGGATCGCAGAGCTGGCCTGGGTGACCACGGCCTTGAGGACCGATACGCGGGCGTCGCCCTTCAGTGCCGCGAGGTTGTCGCGCAGGGTCAGGACTTTCTTGTCCAAGTCTTTCTTGGCTTCGCCGATCGAGCCGTTCCAGTAGATGTCCTGGGTCAGCTTCTCGCCGAGGTAGGTGAAGGCGGTGGTCTTGGCGCCTTCGGCCAACACGTCCGCATCACGCAGGGCGTCGATCCACAGCTGCCAGTCCGCGCCACCCATGACATTCACGGTGCCGTCGATTTCTTCCTGGGTTGCAGGCTCGAGGGTGGTGTCGACTACAACGCCTTTGTCGGTGTTGATACCGCGCAGGGTCACGGCCTTGCCGATTGGCTTGAGGGTGGAATTGTAGACTTCACCGGTCTTGGGATCGGTGCGGCGCGGGGCGGCCAGGCTGTAGACGACCAGGTCGATCTTGCCCAGGTCTTTCTTGATGGTTTCGATGGTCAGGCGCTTGATCTCGTCGGAAAACGCGTCGCCATTGATGCTCTTGGCGTACAGGCCTTTTTCAACCGCAAACTTCTCGAACGCAGCGCTGTTGTACCAGCCGGCGGAGCTCAGCTTGCCTTCTTCGCCTTCTTTCTCAAAAAACACGCCCAAGGTATCGGCGCCGCAGCCAAACGCAGCACTGATGCGCGCGGCCAGGCCGTAGCCGGTGGAAGCGCCGAGGACCAGCACCTTCTTCGGGCCATCCTGGATGGCGCCGTGCTCAGTTACGTAGTCGATCTGTTCCTTGACGTTCGCCTCACAGCCAACAGGGTGAGCGGTCACACAGATAAAGCCACGAACCCGCGGTTTGATGATCATAAAATTTCTGCCTCTTCCAAGGTGCCGAAGGCCAGTGGTGGCCATTCAACTTCAATCGTACCGGTCTATGACGTCCGAAAAACCGAAGCGTCACGATAGTCGCAAATCTTCTGTTTACAAAATCCAATCCACACAAGCCCACAAGGGTTAAAACTGTGTCGAGCCTTCACAATTTCGCACTATTTAAAACGCCAATCCGCTGCCGGACGCCTTATCATGACGGAGTTGTTTCATTATGTTTCAAAACCCACCACTCGCGGCCACGGATCCGGACCTGTCGAATGGCGTCCTCCTGGAGCTGTGTTGCATGAACAAGTCTGCTTTGCGTAAGAAAGCCGTATCGGTCGCCTGGGTGCTCGGCGTACTGCTGATTATCGATGTGTTCCCCGAAACCACGCTGGTGTTCCTCTGCCTGGTCCTGGTGTGTGGCGTTTACGACTTCCTGCGTAACGGCCTGTATGACAAGCCCACCTTCAAGAAATACTTTATCGGCAGCGGCCGTAACACCTGGCTGCTGGCGCCGTTCAACACCCTGTTCGACCTGCTGAGCTCGCGCAACCGTCACGTTTACACGATGCGCGACCTGCCGCCCGCCTGGCGCGCAGACCTGCAACAGGTGCTCGATGACGCCATGTCCCACAAGGATGAAATCATCGGCTACCTGGACGCACGCATGGCCGAGAAGAAGCGCGGCATGTTGTTTTTCCAGTGGTACGGGCGGCCGATCGAAACCACCCTGGATATTCCTGAACTGCGCAAAAAGCTGCCATTCGTGAAAACCATCGGTGTGTCGGTATTCAACGAAAACCGCTCGACGTCCTTTCACTTCGGCCCCCTGCGCATGATGTTCCGTGTGCTCTACAACATGGCACCGGCGCCCCATCACGACGGCGTGTACATCCAGGTCGGCAAGCACAAGCATTACTGGCATGACGACCCGCTGTTTATCTTCGATGACACGCTGATGCATGCGTCCTTCAACAAAAATGACGCCAAGCGCTACTGTCTGTTTATCGACATCGTACGGCCGACGCCGCTGCCATCGGTGCTTAACGCCGTCATCGCGGGATTTGCCGGGCTGGTCTTCACCCTGCGTCGAGTTTTCTACAAAAACTGGAAGCTGATTGAGTAAGTTCTGCGGCATGATGGTGTTGGACGGTATTTGCGCTCGGCCCTGCGCCTGAGGTAAATATTCGGCTCGTGCGCTCTAACCTGCGCCCACCATTCTCAAGTCATCGCACCTCAACAGGTGCGATGACTGCGCTTTCAAGGAATCAGAATGCCCCAACGCCAAGTCATCAATGCCTCCGTCAGCCCCAAGGGCAGCCTCGAAACCCTGTCCCAACGTGAAGTCCAGCAACTGAGCGAAGCCGGTACCGGCAGCATCTACACCCTGTTTCGCCAGTGCGCCCTGGCGATCCTCAACACCGGCGCGCATATCGATAACGCCAAGACCATCCTCGACGCCTACAAGAACTTTGAAGTGCGCATCCACCAGCAGGACCGTGGCGTGCGCCTGGAACTGCTGAACGCCCCCGCCGATGCTTTCGTCGATGGCGAAATGATCGCCAGCACCCGCGAAATGCTGTTCAGCGCCCTGCGCGACATCGTCTACACCGAGAACGAGCTGGACAGCCAGCGCATCGACCTGAGCAACTCCCAGGGCATCACCGACTACGTGTTCCACCTGCTGCGCAACGCCCGCACGCTGCGTCCGGGTGTGGAACCGAAGATCGTGGTGTGCTGGGGCGGGCACTCGATCAATACCGAAGAGTACAAATACACCAAGAAAGTCGGCCACGAACTCGGCCTGCGCAGCCTCGACGTATGCACCGGTTGCGGCCCAGGCGTGATGAAAGGCCCGATGAAGGGCGCGACCATTTCCCACGCCAAGCAACGCATTACCGGCGGGCGCTACCTGGGCCTGACCGAGCCGGGCATCATCGCCGCCGAAGCGCCGAACCCCATCGTTAACGAACTGGTGATCCTGCCGGACATCGAAAAACGCCTGGAAGCCTTCGTGCGCGTGGGCCACGGCATCATCATCTTCCCCGGCGGCGCCGGCACGGCCGAAGAGTTCCTGTACCTGCTGGGCATCCTGATGCACCCGGACAACCGCGACGTGCCCTTCCCGGTCATTCTCACCGGGCCGAAACAAGCCGCGCCGTACCTGCAACAACTGCATGCCTTCGTCGGCGCCACCCTCGGCGAAGCCGCGCAGGCGCACTACCAGATCATCATCGACGACCCGGCCGAAGTGGCCCGCCAGATGACTGCCGGCCTCAAGGCGGTGAAGCAGTTCCGCCGTGAGCGCAACGACGCGTTCCACTTCAACTGGCTGCTGAAGATCGACGAAGGCTTCCAGCGCCCGTTCGACCCAACCCACGAAAACATGGCCAGTCTGCAGCTGAGCCACACGCTGCCGCCCCATGAACTGGCGGCCAACCTGCGCCGTGCGTTCTCGGGGATCGTGGCGGGTAACGTGAAGGACAAGGGCATTCGCCTGATCGAACAACACGGTCCGTACGAGATCAACGGCGACCCGGCCATCATGAAGCCACTGGATGAGCTGTTGCAGGCGTTTGTCGCCCAGCACCGCATGAAGTTGCCGGGCGGCGCGGCGTATGTACCGTGCTATCGCGTGGTGCAGTGAGCTAGCCCGGCACTGTCGCGCATTTGATGACAGCCGCCAGGCTTCAACGGGCGGTCGGTCATAGTTTGTATCTGTTTGCGGCATGGGTAAGCGTGTGGCGGGGCTGAGTTCGGGCTAGGGTTTTATGACTCCGACTCACCCCTCCTCTGAAGAGCGACCTATGGACCAACGGATATTGTCCTCCATCATTCCTTACCCTAAGGTAAGGAATATTATGTTGGAGATCTTTACTATGGCGACCGCCACACTTACCTCAAAAGGGCAAATCACCATCCCCGTCCAAGTCAGGGCTGCACTGGGCCTGGAAACAGGCGACCGCGTCGAGTTCGTCGAAACGGAAGATGGCAAGTTTTCCATCATTGCAGCGAGCAAGACTGTCCATGACCTCAAGGGGCTGATCCAGAAGCCTGCCAGGGCTGTGTCCATTGACGACATGAACCGTGCCATCGCGGCGCAGGGAGCGAAGGCTGGATGATCGGACTGGATACCAATGTACTGGTGCGCTACGTCACCCAGGATGATCCCGTTCAATCCCCCAAGGCATCCGAATTGATCGAATCCCTCACCACGCTTTCGCCAGGGTTTGTCAGCCTGGTCTCCGTGGTGGAATTGGTATGGGTGTTACAGAGCTGCTACCAATCCGCTAAAAATGACATCGTCGTCGTTCTGGAAACCCTGCTGCGCACCCGTGAGCTGACCATCGAACATGCCGAAGTCATCTGGCAGGCGCTTCGACGGTTCACGGCCAACAACGCCGATTTTGCCGACTGCCTAATAGAGCGCTGCGCCCACGCCGCCGGCTGCGAATACACCGCCACCTTTGACCTCAGTGCGGCCAAGGCAGCAGGTATGGAGCGTCTGGCCTGAGCCGTAGCATTGCGGCAACGGGCAGGCTTTGGTAAAAATCGCGCTTATCCCTGATCGAGAGAAAGCCCCCACGTGCGCACGCTTCTTCTTGCTGCCCTGGCCCTGACGCCGTCCCTCGCACTGGCCGAGATCATCTGGCCCGACCTGCCAAAGAGCTGCTTCGTCAGCGGGCGCTCTGCCACCAGTGTGGATGTCGACACCGGCTGCGCAGCGTTCCTGATCAATGTGCAAGGCAAAGCGGCGGGTACGCCGATCAAGGTGGATATTCCCCAATACGCTTTACACATCGACGAAGCCACCGGCAAACAGACGCCAGTGATCATCATCCAGGCCGAAGAGAACGGAGAGGTCAAGGCCGTGGGATACAAGGAGCTGGGCACCGATCAACTCGGTGCCGCGCTGCTACGGGAAATACGGTTCCTGGGTACAAGGAAGCCATCCTAGTCGGGGCTCAACGAACCCAGCCACCGCCCTGCCAGTGGTAACCATCATTACGCTGCACCCAATGCGGATGCACATAACGATAGCCTTCGCGCACCGGCTCCCAATGGCCGTGTACGGCAACGTAGCGACCGCCTTCCCAGCGCCAGTAACCACGTGACCATATGTAGCCTTCACGTACGGCAGGCTCGACTTCGATGACCTGAACCGGCGGCGGTTGTGGCGCCACCACCTCGACATATTCACGCTGCACAGGCCGGCGCTCATGCACCACGCGCTCCTGCACACACCCGGACGCCGCGACGACAACTGCCGCTAATGCCGCGTAACGTAACAACATACAACCCCCTCGGGCGTTATCGCCCCACACTTGCACCGGTAAAAAATGCCTCCGTGTTTTAGCCGTGCTCCTGCTCAGGTCTGGGTACTTTTTTAACAGGTTGTGTCTGTCGGATTGCTGAAGCAGCACGCATCAAGGGTGACCGAAGCGTCCCAACACCGCTTCGACAAAGCGTCTCAGCTTGGCCGTACGCTGGCGATTCGCCGTGTAGACAAGGTGCATCGGCCGGCTCGGCGCTTCATAGTCCGGCAGCACCCGGACCAATTCGCCCCTGGCCAATGCCCCACGCAAAAAGTCTTCGGGGCCGAGCACGATGCCAAAGCCATCCAGCGCGGCGGACATCAAGGCTCTGCTTTCATTGATCTGCAAACGGCTGGCAACCTGCACCTTGTACGGCGTCGAATCCTGGGAGAACACCCACTCGCGATCCGCCGGCCGCGACCAGAAGGCATATCCGAGGCATTCGTGACGCTCAAGGTCCGCCGGAGCCTGCGGGGTTCCGCGTGCCGCCAGGTACTCCGGCGAAGCACAGACCACCAAGCGGTAAGGTGCCAGCGGCCTGGCTGTCAGACCGGTGGTCGCCAGGGGGCCGATACGAAAAGCGGCTTCATAGCCCTCCTCCACCAGGTCCACGAAACGGTCGGTCAAGTGCAGGTCGATTTCCACATCCGGGTTATCGCGCAGGAACCCGGTAATCAACGGCATCAGGCTGTTGGAGCCAAAGGTTACCGGAGCGGTGATTTTCAGTTTGCCGCGCGGCGTGTCGTTCATGATCTGCGCCAGTGAATCGGCAGCCTCGGCTTCTACCAGGATATGTTTGCAACGCTCGTAGTACGCGCTCCCCAACTCCGTCAGGCTTTGCCTTCGTGTGGTGCGGTTAAGTAAGCGAGCACCCAGCCGTTGCTCCAACGCGGCGACATGTTTGGCCACCATCTGCGGCGACATGCTCAAGCGCTCGGCAGCCCGCGCGTACGAGCCCAACTCAGCAGCCATCACAAAGGCATTCATGCTCGACAGCCGATCCATCATTCCCTACTCCCAGTAACAACACCCACACCAAAACGACGATTTATCGCCAATTAGTTGCCAATCATCATAGCCGCTCCCCCATTCATTGGAGCAAGACCATGAAGATTGGTGTTATTGGAGCAGGCTTTATCGGGCGCGCCGTGGCCCAACTGGCGCTGGCGGCCGGGCACGAAGTGATGTTGAGTAACTCCCGCGGCCCACACACCATGAGCAGCGTAGTGAGCGGCATACTCGGCGTGCAGGTGGGCAGCGCCGACGACGCCGCCAGATTCGGCGATGTGGTGCTCGTGGCGATCCCCCTGGAGCATTACCGCAGCGTCCCGGCGCAATGGCTGGAAGGCAAGACCGTGATGGACGCCAATAATTACTACCCGAACCGCGACGGGCATATCCCGGCCCTGGATCGCTTTGAAACCACCACCAGCCGGTTGCTCGCCGAGCATTTGCCCCATTCACATGTAGTGAAAGTGTTCAACGCGATCTTCGCCCCCGACCTGACGCAGGACGCCCGCCCCCACGGCGCTCCCGACCGCCGCGCGTTGCCGGTGGCCGCGGATGACGCCGCAGCGAAGGCACGCGTCATCACGCTACTCGACGAACTGGGGTTCGACGCCGTGGATGCCGGTAGCCTGGATGACAGCTGGCGGTTGGAACGGGGCAAGCCTGCCTATTGCGTCCCCCTGGACCAGGCTGGTTTGAAGGCCGCGCTGGCTGCCGCCGAGCGTACGGTTGAACTGCCTCCTGTCGAGCGCTCCCGCAGTTAATCACGCAAAAAAAAGCCCGCTGACCGTTACCGGTTCAGCGGGCTTTTTGTTACCGGCAAGGTCCTGACTCAGAACCTCGCAGCGGCTTACAGCGCCAGGTCAGACGCCGGCTTGCTCGGTTCAGCCGCAGGCTTGGCAGCCTCGGTCGCCTTGACAGCAGCCTTTTGCGGAATAACAGGCGGTGTAGGCAGTTGCAGGATATTGGCGGTGTAGGCCCATTCCTTGGCAACAGCCTCAGGACTGTCGTTCAGCTTGGTGCCGTAGCTTGGCACGATCTGGTGCAGTTTTGCCTGCCACTCTGGGGTGGCAACCTTGTCCTTGAACACTTTCTGCAGCACGGTCAGCATGATCGGAGCCGCGGTGGACGCGCCTGGCGATGCACCCAACAGGCCTGCAATGGTGTTGTCGGCGGAGCTGACCACTTCGGTACCGAGTTTCAGGACGCCGCCCTGCTCTTCGTCACGCTTGATGATCTGCACGCGCTGACCGGCCTGCCACAGGCGCCAGTCGGATTGCTTGGCGTTCGGGAAGTACTCCTGCAGCGCCTTGAAGCGGTCGTCATCCGACAGCATCAGTTGGCCGGCGAGGTACTCGACCAGTGGGTATTCACGAATACCGACTTTGGTCATTGGCCAGATGTTGTGGGTGGTGGTGCTGGTCAGCAGGTCCAGGTACGAACCTTCTTTCAGGAACTTGGTCGAGAAGGTCGCGAATGGGCCAAACAGAATCACGCGCTTGCCATCCAGCACGCGGGTGTCCAGGTGTGGAACCGACATCGGTGGCGCGCCAACCGAAGCCTTACCGTAGGCCTTGGCCAGGTGCTGCTCGGCGACGGTTGGATTATCGGTCACCAGGAACGAGCCACCAACCGGGAAGCCAGCGTATTCCTTGGCTTCAGGAATGCCCGACTTCTGCAGCAGGTGCAGTGCACCGCCGCCGGCGCCGATGAACACGAACTTGGCGTCGGTTTCAGTCTTGGTGCCATCTTTCAGGTTTTTGTAGCTGACACGCCACGAACCGTCGGCGTTCTTGGTGATGTCCTGCACTTCGCTCGACAGTTTCAGGTCGAACTTAGGCGTGGTTTGCAGGTGAGCGACGAACTGGCGGGTGATCTCGCCGAAGTTCATGTCGGTACCCAGCGGGCTCCAGGTGGCCGCGATTTTCTGGTTCGGGTCACGCCCTTCCATCATCAACGGAACCCATTTGGCGATCTGCGCCGGGTCTTCGGAGTACTGCATGCCGGCAAACAGCGGGCTCGCTTGCAGGGCTTCGTAGCGCTTCTTGAGGAACTTGATGTTGTCATCGCCCCACACAAAGCTCATGTGCGGTGTGGAGTTGATGAACGAACGCGGGTTCTTCAGCACGCCCTGCTGGACCTGCCAGGACCAGAACTGGCGGGAGATCTGGAACGCTTCGTTGATCTCGACCGCTTTCGGGATCTCAACGTTGCCGTTCTTATCTTCCGGGGTGTAGTTCAGCTCAGCCAGGGCCGAGTGACCGGTACCGGCGTTGTTCCAGCCGTTGGAGCTTTCTTCGGCGACGCCGTCGAGGCGCTCGACCATTTCCATCGACCAGCCCGGCTCCAGCTCGTTAAGCCAGACACCCAGGGTTGCACTCATGATGCCGCCGCCGATCAGCAGCACATCGACTTTCTTTGCCTCTTCCGCGTGAACGGACGTGATCCCCATCGACAAAGCCAGCCCCAGCAGGGCAGTGTTTACTTTCTTAAACATCAGTAGCACCTATGATAAAACGCCATCCGCCCTACCGTCCCGGATCATGGGCAACCCTCAATCACGCTGCGCCAGGCAACGCACCGCGAGGTTTACACATATATACGGGGACCGCAGGGTGGGCACACAAGGCCGACGTATCGACCTCACTTTTATGTCCCTTCTGCGCTGACTTCTTATCATTATTGGCTTCAGCTACCTGGGCGACAGCCAACCGCCGGGACGTATACGGGTGTACGCACCGGGGAAAGACTAGACCAAGACGGCGCGCAGAATATCACGCTAAACGGCGTTTATGCGTCGTTTGGCCAATTGACAGCTCTAAATCGCGGGTTTTAACGCGCGGATGTCAAGCGTGGCAAGCGCGACGTGGGGTCACAGGGTGTTTAATGAAACTGAACTCTGCCAAAAATGGCTGTTCTAGACGCCTTCACCGTTGCTTGCGTAGCATCGACGGTTCTCCCCCGTGCCACCCTTCAACATAGAGCGATCCATGTCTATCCACCAAACACCCGGGCACGTACTGCCCGCGCGCAGCGCCGCCAAAATGGAAGCTGCCATGGCCGTGGGCGCCTTCGCGATCGGTACTGGCGAATTCGCCATCATGGGCCTGATGCCCGATATCGCCCAAAACCTGGGCTTAAGCGAACCCCAAGTCGGCCACGCCATCAGCGCCTACGCCCTCGGCGTGATGGTCGGCGCCCCGCTGCTGGCCATCCTCGGTGCCAAGCTGCTACGCAAACATATGCTGCTGTTGCTGATGGGCCTGTATGCCCTGGGCAACCTCGCCACCGCCTTCACCCCGACCTTCGGCTCACTGGTGGCCTTCCGCTTTATCAGCGGCCTGCCCCACGGCGCCTACTTCGGCATCGCCGCCGTGGTCGCCTCGAGCATGGTGCCCAACGACAAACGCGCCGGCGCCGTGGCGCGGGTCATGATGGGCCTGACCCTGGCCATGTTGCTCGGCAACCCGATTGCCACCTTCCTCGGCCAGCACCTGGGCTGGCGCTCGGCGTTTGCACTGGTGAGCGTGATCGCCCTGTGCACCATCGCCCTGGTCTGGCAATTCGTGCCCCACCGCCACGACGAACAACGCAGCGACCCGCGCAAGGAACTGCGCGCCTTCACCAAACCCCAGGTGTGGATGGCCCTGTCCATTGGTGCCATTGGCTTTGCCGGGATGTTCTGCGTGTTCAGCTACCTGGCGCCGACCATGCTGGAAGTGACCAAGGTGTCGCCGCAGTGGATTCCATTTGGGCTGGCAGCGTTTGGCGTGGGCGGGATTATCGGCAACATCGCCGGCGGCAAGCTGTTTGATCGCATGCAGTTTCGCGCCGTGGGCTGGATATTGGTGTGGTCGATGGCCGTGTTGCTGTTCTTCCCCCTCGCGGCGTCCTCGCTATGGGGCGTGCTGCTGAGCATGGGCCTGGTCGGCACCATGGTCTCGTTGGCCGCACCGCTGCAGATCCGCCTGATGGACATCGCCCACGAAGCACCGAGCCTGGCGGCAGCGTCCAACCATGCGGCGTTCAACCTGGCCAATGCGCTGGGACCATGGTTTGGCGGGATGGCGATTACGGCTGGGTTTGGTTGGACCAGCACCGGCTACATCGGCGCGGCTACGGCACTGGTCGGACTGGGCCTCTACCTGATCGCCCGCCGGATGAAGGGCGGCCACTAACGCCTGAGGGAGGGGATTGCCCCCGATAGCAGTGGGTCAGTCAACACACCAATGACTGACCCACCCCCCCATCAATCATCATGCAACAACCCCGACCCATACTCCCCATAACTACTCCCCAGCCCACTGCCGCCAAAATTCATCTTCGCGGCCTTGCTGGGGCTGTGGTCCCCAAACGCCTGGCATCCGCCTGAAAAACAAGGGTCACTGCTCACACCGGACGAACCCGAAGAACAAGCGCCCAACAGCAACGTGCCAGCAATCATCACGACTTTGAGGAGGTTCGAGATCATTTTTTCAGTTCCCTGTGGACTGGAGGCGCGAGGGTCCTCTCTTGAGCAAGATCGTAGACCTCAACGGTGTAGGGAATTATGAAACTTTACTGGGTGACAGGGTGGGTTCAGGTTGCCTGATTCGGGGGGATGCCAGGTTTTCGCAGGCAGTGGCAATGATATAGTCCATTAATGTCCACCCCACCGAAGCCTGAACATGTACACCATCGACGTATTTGAATCCAACCCAAAGGGCCGCGACTTCGTGGTGGGTGATATTCACGGGCATTTCAAGCTACTCGCGTCACTCATGGAAAAAGTAAACTTCAACACCCAACAGGATCGCTTGTTTTGTGTGGGCGACCTTATTGATAGAGGCCCTGACTCTATTGATGTATTGAAGTGGCTCAGCGAGCCCTGGTTCTACGGCGTACGCGGCAACCACGAACAGATGCTGATTGATTGCCTCTCGGGAAGCGGCGACATTAACAGGCACACGCGAAACGGCGGAGCGTGGCTGTACGCGCTGGCTCCCAGCGTCCAGAACGAGATTTACAACGTACTGCAAACCCTCCCAGTAATGATTGAGATCGGCTTATCGGATGGTCGAAAAATCGGCATTGTCCATGCTGAAGCGTTTCTTTCATGTGCTACCCATAGTTGGCAAGACGCCAAAGACGCTATCAGTGGTGTGCGAGGGGAATCCGCCCAACAACAAGCGTTGAAAACCGCACTCTATGCCAGGGAAAAAATAGAGCAGCAAAACCAGGCACCGATCACAGGTTTGGATACGTTATATGTGGGCCACTCGACAGTCCCCCATGTGCATCCATTGGGCAATGTCGTTTATATCGATACCGGTTGTTCTTTTTCGGACGGTGCGTTGAGTTTGATAGATATAGAGAGTGGAGAGGTTAGCCATGTAAGCATGCATTTATTGCATGATTCACTCGGTGTCAGTGCGCAGTAATTACTTGAACGTGAGCAAGCATTCCCCTAAGGAATACTGGGGGGGAACAGGTTGCAGCCTTCTTGGGCTAAGGCGGCAAGGTTGGGTGTCAGGATGTGGTCGCGCTGGCTGCCGGGGCTACTTGCTCTTGGGCTCGGTCGACGAGCAGAGAGCTCAACTCGATTAGCGGCTGAATGCCCAAGGCAATGGAGCGCTGGGATTCGTCGAGGTCGAAAGCCAGGGTTGTTGCCATTTGGTTAGCGGATGCAAGGTTTTCGGCGGCGTTGGCCAGGAGGGTTTCGGTGTCGATATTGGGGCTGACGAGGAAGACGTTGCCAGTGGGTTGTTCGGCTGGTGCAGCGTTTGAAGCATGAGGTGGGTTAGGTGTGACCTTGTACATGGCGAAGCTCCTTAACTATTCAGGAACTGCCAAACTCACTTCCACATGAGGGTGGCAGCTGTACGCAGGTGTGGAAGACCAGGGCTAAGGACCCGGCGCACCGAAGTGCCCCGCGCACAGCCGCCGAAACACATAATACAGGCGTAAAAAAACGCCGGTAGGTGTTTATGGGCGATTGAGCGCCTTCAGCTTGGTCGGACTTCCACATCCGGCCGCTGGGTTGGCAGCAGCTTGAGGAGGTTAGCTATGGGTGGTCTGAGGGGCAAGCCGAGAAAAGTGTGGGAGATTTCCCGGAAAGCATAGTGGACTGAGACAAGGATATCGTGGCCTGCCCCCCCGATATTTCGATTTTATCGTGCAGGCGATCCTATGCTGTAAGGCCAAGGGCATGATGAAACGTCAATGCGTGACAGCTACGGCTCATGCGGTGGCAAGCAGGAACGACTCCACAAAGAGCGACCTCCACTTATGCAAATAAGAATAACTCACACCTGAATCGACTAATAATAATACATGCCGTATTGCGTTTTTTTCTCTACAATTCGGAAACGTAACGTAAAGGAATTTTTTTGTGAGCATTTCAAAAAACTCGAACACCCACCACGCTAATGATGAAATAGATTTGATTCCACTTATCCAAGCCTTATGGACAAGTAAGAAAATCCTTATAGCCACAACAGTAGTGGGCACTATTGTTTCATATGCAATCTATGCAACCTCCCCCGTACAATGGACTGCCAGCACTTACATCACCAAAGCCTCGCTATACAGCTTATATGAAGAAGTCAAACAAAAAGAACCGGCCTCTGCTGCGAACCCGCAATCGCTGGCAACCGATCTGTACAGCTCAATACAAAACGATGTGTTCTACACCGCCATGGGCGTAATGGCGGCTCAAGCCATTACACTGAAGGAAGCACCACCTAAGACAGGCAAAAACGAATCTTTCCTGTACGTCGCATCGACAACAGCCACGACTGAAGAGTCAGCAAGAGCGCAACTGAAATCAGCACTGGATACGGCCAACAACGAAGCCATCGCACTTAACTTGCCACCGCTGGCTTCTGGAAAAAGCGTCCGCGCGTTCAACGTTCTCGACGAAGTCAAAACCGTTAACAGCAAAAACTCAACAACATTCATCGTACTGGGTGCTTTCTTGGGTTTTATTCTGGGTAGTTTTTTTGTATTGGGCAGATTTCTCACACGGCAATATAAGCAGCCGAATCGTTCGTAGAACGTTCTAGAGCAATGCTTCGATCAACAAACAAACAACGCAGACTAATAATAAAGCAATAAAAACAATAAACAATTTCGCGGAAAATGTCGTTTTCATTAATAGTACTTATAAAAAATAATGGCATTGAGCCATTATTATCCCACCATAAAGACTTTTTTTCACGATGATTTTCCCCCGCCTGCGATCTGAAGAAAAAAAGGGACGAAAAAAAGCAAAAAAGGAGACAGATTTATTTAACACTGGGCCTCGCATCGCACGATCAACACCCAGCCCCTCCAACCCATTCCTGATAAACTGCCCACCCTTCGCATTCTCCATCCCAGATCCCAATGCCCTCAGTCATAGCTCCACCGCAAGCCCTCTCCCGCCGCTTTTCCGTGGCCCCCATGATGGACTGGACCGACCGCCACTGCCGGTTCTTCCTGCGCCTGCTCTCCAAGCACGCCCTGCTCTACACCGAGATGGTCACCACCGGCGCGATTCTCCATGGCGACCACGACCGTTTCCTGCGTCATAACGAAGCCGAGCACCCTCTGGCGCTCCAGCTCGGCGGCAGTGTCCCCGCCGATCTGGCCGCCTGTGCCCGTATGGCCGAAGCCGCCGGTTACGACGAAGTAAACCTGAACGTCGGCTGCCCCAGCGACCGCGTACAAAACAACATGATCGGCGCGATCCTGATGGCTCACCCGGCCCTGGTGGCCGATTGCGTGAAGGCGATGCGTGATGCGGTGTCGATTCCGGTGACGGTAAAGCACCGTATCGGGATCAACGGCCGGGACAGTTACGCCGAGCTGTGTGATTTCGTCGGAACGGTGAAGGACGCCGGCTGCACCAGTTTTACCGTGCATGCGCGGATTGCGATTCTGGAGGGGTTGTCGCCGAAGGAGAACCGCGACATTCCGCCGTTGCGTTATGACGTGGCGGCGCAGTTGAAGCAGGATTTCCCGGAGTTGGAGATTATTCTCAACGGCGGCATCAAGACGCTGGAGCACTGCCATGAGCATTTGCAGACGTTTGATGGGGTGATGCTGGGCCGGGAGGCTTATCACAATCCGTATCTGCTGGCGGAGGTGGATCAGCAGTTGTTTGGCAGTGAATCGCCGGTGATCAGCCGGGCTGAGGCGTTGGCGCAGTTGCGGCCTTATATTGCTGAGCATTTGGCGACTGGCGGGACGATGCATCACATTACGCGGCATGTGCTGGGGTTGGGCACCGGTTTCCCTGGGGCGCGCAGATTCAGGCAGTTGTTGTCGGTGGATATTCATAAGGCTGCGGATCCGCTGGCATTGTTGGATCAGGCTGGGGCATTGTTGGAAGGGCGTTGATTGGATAGCTTGCAGGGGGTCAGTTGATTATTGGATGAGCTGACACACCGCCATCGGGGGCAAGCCCCCTCCCACATTTGGTGCAGTGTGTGCCAGGGAAGGCGTCAGTTGGCATGAAGGCGATATCCGACATCGGGCAGTTGGGTTGAACCTGTCGGCCGTTCTGGCCTCCTATTCAGCAGTACGGCCGGGCATTCAAACGGCTGTTTTCAGGTTGTTGCCCTCGCAAACGATCGAACGCATTTGCGCCCTTGAGCGCCTGCCAGCGCTCGGGTAATGTCATCAGACCCATAGGACAGAGCACGCCCATGACTTCCAAGCTGGAACAACTCAAGCAATTCACTACTGTCGTAGCCGATACCGGCGATTTTTCTACCCTCGCCAAGCTCAAGCCTCAAGACGCCACTACCAACCCTTCCCTGCTGCTCAAGGCTGCGTCGATTCCGGGCTATGCCAAGCTGCTGGATGAGTGTGTGCAGGACTGCAACGGCGATGTCGGCCTGGCCAGCGACCGTTTTGCGGTGGCCGTGGGCCAAGAGATCCTGAAAGTCGTGCCAGGGCGTATCTCCACTGAGGTGGACGCGCGCCTGTCGTTCGACACTGACGCCGTACTCAAGCGTGCGCACCGTCTGATCGACCTGTACGACAAAGCTGGCGTTAGCCGTGACCGCGTGCTGATCAAGATCGCCTCCACCTGGGAAGGCATCCGCGCGGCGGAGAAGCTGGAAAAAGAAGGCATCCAGACCAACCTGACCCTGCTGTTCTCGTTTGCCCAGGCGGTAGCGTGCGCAGAAGCCGGGGTGTTCCTGATTTCACCGTTCGTAGGCCGTATCTACGACTGGTACAAGAAAGCCAATGGCAACGACTACACCGGCGCGGATGATCCGGGCGTGCAGTCGGTGACGCGCATCTACAACTACTACAAGGCTAATGGCTACAAGACCGTGGTGATGGGTGCGAGCTTCCGTAACCTGAGCCAGATTGAAGAGCTGGCCGGCTGTGATCGCCTGACCATCAGCCCGGACCTGCTGGAGAAGCTGGCGGCGGATGAAGGCAAGCTGGAGCGTAAGTTGTCGCCAGGGCATGCCGGGGAAGCGCGGGTGCATCTGACTGAAGCGCAGTTCCGTTGGGAGTCCAACGAGGATGCGATGGCGACCGAGAAGCTGGCGGAGGGGATTCGTCAGTTTGCTCGAGACCAGGAGAAGCTTGAGGCGCTGTTGTCCGCCAAGCTGTAAACGGCGCAGGCGGCAAAAAGGGCGGTACCTGTGAGGGTACCGCCCTTTTTTGCTCTGTTGTCCCCTAAGTAGCAGCTGCCGAGCGCAAGCGAGGCTGCGTCTGCGGGGTGTCAGGGAGGCCGCTGACGCAGCCTCG